>DATBBS010000560.1:0-10186 GCA_036270895.1 Xanthobacteraceae bacterium | reverse complement strand
CGCCCTCACCTCCGCCAACTCGCGGCAATTTCTGGCCTCTTCGCCGAGTGACAATTCTTCGCTGCGCGAGAGCTGACCGAGTGGGATTCGAACTGAGTGTACCGAGGCTGACTGCGGATTGGATCGCACGCGTTACGGTCCACAGTGGTGATGTCTCGGCCTTCCTCGAACTTGAAGCGCCGTGATTACGTTGCGCATTTCGTTGCGGGCGCGAACGACGTTACTGCCTAAGCCATTGTAAAATTGGTCGGAGCGGCAGGATTTGAACCTGCGACCCCCTCGTCCCGAACGAGGTGCTCTACCAGGCTGAGCCACGCTCCGATACCGCTGGTGGGGCGCTATATAGCCAAGGGTTCCTGGGGCCGCAAGCACGATGGCGGAGCCTCTTCCGGAGTGCTATGGAGCCTGCCAAAGCCGTGCAACGACGTCAGATAACCGCTTGATCCGCCCCCAAATCCAAGGTTGACACCGTGGCCCATGAGACCCTGCGGCTCGCCGAATATGCCGCGCAGCTGCGCTACCAGGACGTGCCCGCCGACGTCGTGCAGCGCGCGAAGGACACCATCACGGACGCGGTCGGAACGATCGTGTTCGGCTACGATCTGCCATGGAGCCGGATCATCGTGGCGCATGCGCGGCGCTCGGGCCCGGGCGGCAAGAGCCGCATCCTGGGGCGCGGCGGCCCGCTGGTGCAGGCGCCGTCGGCCGCCTTCGCCAATGGGGCGCTGGCGCACGCCTTCGAGCTCGACAACCTCACCAAGCCCGGCTCGGGCGTGCATCCCGGCGCGATCCTGCTCTCGGCCGGCCTCGCGGTCGCGCAGGAGCGCGGCCTCGCCGGACGCGATCTCCTCACCGCCTTCATCGCCGGCTCCGAGGTGATGATCCGGATCGGGCGCGCCACCAAGCACACCAACGAGGCACGCGGCTTCCATGCGCCCGGCACCACCGGGCCTTTCGGCGGCGCGGTGGCGGTCGGCAGGCTCCTGAAATTCGACGCCCCCACCATGACCAACGCGCTCGGCATCGCCGGCTCGCTGTCATGCGGGCTCCTGGAATTCGCGAAGTCGGGGACCGGCGCCATGGTCAAGCGGCTGCATCTCGGCCGCGCGGCCGAAAGCGGCGTGCTCGCCGCGAGCCTCGCGGCCGACGGCTTCACGGGACCGCAAAGCGTGATCGAGGGCGAATTCGGATTCCTGCGCGTGTTCTGCCGCGATTTTGACGAGGCCGAGCTGACAGCGGGCCTCGGCGAGAGCTGGGTCACCCGCACCATCCTGATGAAGCGTTTCGCCTGCCACATCTCGGCCCATACCTCGGTGCAGGCGATCCTCGACTTGCGCGCCGAGCACGGCTTCGCCGGCGCCGACGTCGCGGCGATCCGCATCGCCGGCAACGAGAAGATGGCGAAGGTCAACAACATCCCGTCGCCCAAGGACGTGATGATGTGCCAATACTCCATCCCCTTCAGCGTAGCGCTGGCGCATTTCCGTGATCCGCGCGATCCACGCAGCTACGACGAGAGCGCGCTCAACGATCCCGCCATCCGCTCGCTGTGCGAGCGGGTGACGATCACGCTGGCGGCCGGTCAGCACGACCACGCCACCATCGCGGCCGAGGTGCAGGTCACGCTGAATGACGGCCGCGTGCTGTCCAAGACGGTGTCCGATTTCAAGGGCACGCCCGAGCGGCCGTTGGACCAGGCCGATCTGCGCGAGCGCTTCATGCTGCTGACCCGCCATTGCGCGGCGCGCGACATGGAGCGGATGTTCGCGCGGCTGCAGAACATCGAAAACGAGACCAGCCTCGACTGGCTGGCGATCGAGGCGGCGGCGCAAGCCGCTTGACCACGACATGGCCCGGCGCCTGGCGGCAAGCGACCACGACGCGATCGGCGAGGCCGCTCGCGTGCTGGCGGCCGGCGGCCTCGTCGCGTTCCCGACCGAAACGGTCTATGGGCTGGGCGCCGACGCCACCAACGCCGCCGCGGTCGCCAAGCTCTACGCCGCCAAGGGACGCCCGGCATTCAATCCGCTGATTGCCCATGTGAGCGAGTTTACCGCCGCAAAGGCACTCGCCGTTTTCGACGGCGCGGCCGAGAGGCTCGCCGCGGCCTTTTGGCCGGGGCCGCTGACGTTGGTGCTGCCGAAAAGCGCGGAGTGTCCCGTCGCCGAGCTCGCGACCGCCGGCCTCGACACCATTGCGGTGCGCCTGCCCGCGCACGCAATCGCGCGCGCGCTGATCGCCCGGCTCGGCAAGCCGGTGGTCGCGCCCTCCGCCAACCGTTCCGGCCATGTGTCGCCCACCACCGCCGACCATGTGATGGCCGACCTCACTGAGCGCATCGAGCTCGTGCTCGACGGCGGGCCGACGCCGGTCGGGCTGGAGTCGACGATCCTCGCCTGCCTCGACGGCGACGTCACGCTGTTGCGGCCGGGCGGGCTGCCGCGGGACGCGATCGAGCGCGTGCTCGGGCGCTCCGTGGGCGAAGCGCCGGTCGCGGCCGGCACCGACGAGGAGGTCGTGCTCGCACCCGGCATGCTGGCCTCGCATTACGCGCCGCGCGCGGCCCTGCGGCTCGACGCCCACGCGGTCGAACCGGGCGAGGCGCTGCTGGCGTTCGGACCCCATATGGTGTCGGGCGCCGCGCAGGCCCTGGCGACGTTGAACCTCTCCGCGCCTGGCGATCTGGTCGAGGCAGCGGCGAACCTGTTTTCCCATTTGCGCGAGCTCGACCGTGCCGGCGCGCGGACCATCGCGGTGGCGCCGATTCCGCATGAGGGCTTGGGCGAGGCGATCAACGACCGTCTGGCCCGGGCAGCCGCGCCGCGCGGGCAGCGCGCGTAGCCCAGGCCCTGCCCTTGTCCACGAAGCTGAACCGTCGCATGTTGCGGCCCCGGCCGGTGGCCGGCGCGTCATCACGAGCCGTTCATGAATATTGTGCATCAAGCCACGACCATCGCCCCCGACCTGCTGGCGCGCTTCATCGCGCTGGTGGGCCAGAAATATGCCGTTACCGACCCGGCCGAGCAGGAGAAATACCTGATCGAGGGCCGCAATCTCTATCGCGGCACGTCGCCCGCCATCCTGCGGCCAGGATCGGTTGCGGAGGTCGCCGCCATCCTGCGGCTGGCCAACGAGACCGGCACGCCGATCGTGCCGCAAGGCGGCAATACCGGACTCGTGGGCGGGCAGATCCCGCGCGGCGGCGAGCTGGTGCTGGCGCTCACACGGCTCGACCGCATCCGTGAGGTCGACGCAGCTTCGAATACCATGACGTGCGAGGCGGGCGTGGTGCTGGCGAAAGCGCAGCAGGCCGCAACAGAGGCCGACCGGCTGTTTCCGCTCTCGCTTGGCGCCGAGGGCAGTTGCACCATCGGCGGCAATCTCTCGACCAATGCGGGCGGCACCGGTGCGCTTGCCTATGGGGTGGCGCGCGACCTCGTGCTCGGGCTCGAGGTGGTGCTCGCCGACGGGCGCGTGCTTGACGTGCTCAACAAGCTCAAGAAGGACAACACCGGCTACGACCTCAGGAATCTGTTTATCGGCGCCGAAGGAACGCTCGGAATTATCACAGCCGCCGTGCTCAAGTTGTTTCCCCGCCCGCGCGCCGTCGAGACCGCCTTCATCGGCGTGCCTTCCCCGCGCGCCGCGCTCGACCTTCTGAACATGGCCCAGGAACGCACCGGCGGCGCCGCCACCACCTGCGAGCTGATGAAGCGGATTGCGGTCGAGATCGCGGTCAAGCACGGGCCTGATTGCCGCGATCCGCTGGCTGGCCCGCATCCCTGGTATGTGCTGCTCGAGCTCTCGTCGAGCGAACCCCACGGACTGCGCGAGACGCTCGAAGCCGTGCTGGCGGCGGGCGCCGAGGCCGGCCTCGTCGCCGACGCGGCGGTCGCGGAAAGTCTCGGCCAACGCAACGCATTCTGGCGGCTGCGTGAACTTCTACCAGAACTTCAGAAGCCGGAAGGCGGATCGATCAAGCACGACGTGTCGGTGCCGCTCGCCCATGTGCCGGAGTTTCTGGCGGAAGCCGACGCCGCGGTCGAGGCCCTCGTCCCGGGTGCCCGGCCGGTGCCGTTCGGTCATCTCGGCGACGGCAACATCCACTACAACATCACCCAGCCGGTCGGTGCCGACCGCGCGGCGTATCTGGCGCGCTGGAGCGACGTCAATGCCGCGGTGCATGCGGTGGTGAGGAAATACGGCGGGTCGATCTCGGCGGAGCACGGCATCGGCGTGATGAAGCGCAAGCTGCTGCCCGAGGTGAAAGACCCGGTGGCGCTCGACCTGATGCGGATCCTGAAGAAGACGCTCGACCCCAAGGGAATTCTCAACCCCGGCAAGGTGCTGTGAGTCGGCGCCTCCCTCTCCCCGCACCCGAACTCGGGCTTGCCCGGGTTCGGCATTAATAATGCGCAAGTCGGGCAGGCCCGGCTTGCGTGGGGAGAGGGTCGGGGTGAGGGGCACTTTTTAAACGCTCAGACTCGCGGAGACGCCCCCTCACCCGACATCCTTCGCTGACGCTCGGATATCGACCTCTCCCCGCGAGCGGGGAGAGGTGAAGCCTACGCCTGGCGCGCGCTTCAACGACTCAAAACAACGACGCCTGCCCGTCATCCTTCTCCTTCTTCGGCCTTGCCCGCGCGGCCGGCCTCGGCTCCGCCGCCTCCGGCGCGCCCGGGGCCAGCGGCTCGATCAGGGCGGCGGAGTCGTTGGCGGTGCGGTTGACCGCCGTCGAGATCTCGTAAGCCTCGAACAGGTCTTCCGGCGCCGGCACGAGCAGCGCGGCGGCGGCCTCGGCCTCGACATTGGCGCAGTCGAGCCAGCGATCGAAGGCGTCGGGCGGGATCACGGCCGGCATCCGGTCATGCAGCGAGCCCAACGTCCGATTGGCGGCGGTGGTGACGATGCAGGCGGTGTCGACCTCCTCGCCATTCGGTCCCATCCAGGGCTCCCACAGGCCCGCGAAAGCCACCAGGCCCTTGGGGATGGCCACATGTGGACGGCTGCGCGCGCCGTCCCGCTTCCATTCATAGAAGCCGTCGGCCGGAATCAGGCAGCGCCGCCGCCGCATGGCGTTGCGGAAGGCAGGCTTTTCCAGCACGGATTCCGCCCGCGCGTTGATCAGCAGGCTGAAGCCGCGCGGGTCCTTGACCCAGGACGGGATCAAGCCCCAGCGCAGCAGCGCGAAACTGCGCCGGCCGTCGACCAGCCGCACCACCGGGATCGGCTGGGTCGGCGCCACATTATAGCGGGGCGGAAAATTCGGCTGCTCGCCATAGCCGAAGGCCTGGCGCATCAAGGCCGGTGGGGTCTTGATGACGTAACGTCCGCACATAGGGAAAACTCCAGCCTTTTCCACCGCTTAATAGTGCTTTAACCGGCCACGGCCACACTCGCCACAATCCCTAGATATGGCTTCCGCATTCCCATGGTCAGCCCGCCGCAACCGAAAAGCCCCGCTGCCGCCCTCCCCGGCGTCGACCCGGTGCGGTTCGACGGCACCAATATCAATCCACTGACCCTGCTCGCCACCGACTATCTCAACCATTTCAACGAAGCCATCATGCTGCTCGAGATGCTGCCGATGGCGCCCGACTGCAAGGATGATTTCCTCGACTGGCGTCCGATGAGCTATTGTGAGCACTTCGCGGCGTCGCACTTCAAGCATCGCGATCTCGCGATCGCCGCCTACGAGGTCG
This sequence comes from Xanthobacteraceae bacterium, assembly GCA_036270895.1. Lineage (GTDB taxonomy): Bacteria > Pseudomonadota > Alphaproteobacteria > Rhizobiales > Xanthobacteraceae > JAVDCA01. Next base: position 4,484 of record DATBBS010000560.1, on the reverse strand, counting down.
CCGATCCCGGCTGTCGTGGGCTTCTCGATGAGATCACCGACCATATGAATGTGATCCTGACCGCGGCGGGCGAGGCCATGCGGCAAGAACTCTCGCCGCACACCATCGGCGCCCTGGCGGCCGCCGCGACGCGCTGGCTCAAGCCCATGGTGGGACGCGCCGGCGCGGTGATCAATGGCGAGCTGAAAGGCGAATCTGCAGGCGACCAGTCGATAGCGCAGGACGCCGTCGATGCGTTGTTCGACCGCGTGGTCGAAGGCGCGTCGGCGCGCTGAGACGCGAGTCTCCCGCACCGTGACCGAGGGCCGCTCCTACCCCCAACGCCCCCATCTCGCCGTGAGCGCGGCCATCATTCGCGACGGCAAGGTGCTGATCGTGCGCCGCGCCCGCCCGCCGGCGCGCGGGCTCTTTACGCTGCCCGGCGGCGGCGTCGAGGCGGGCGAAACGTTGCACGAGGCGATCGTCCGCGAGGTGCGCGAGGAGACCGCGCTCGCGATCGAGCCGCTCGGGCTCGCCGGCCACCGCGAGGTGATCGCACGCGACCACGACGGCAAGGTCGCGCGCCACTTCGTGATCCTCCCATTCGCGGCGCGCTGGATTTCCGGCGACGTCGTGCTCAACGAGGAGCTGGCGGAAGCCCATTGGCTCGCGCCGGCCGAACTAGCGGGTCTGGCGACGACCGACGGCCTCGCCGACATCGTCAGGGCCGCTTTCGTTATCGCGGGATGACGTTTCGCATCGGCGCTTGCGGCTTGCCATCGTGGCGGCGCCGGCCTATCTGGTCTCCCATGCTGAAAGGCGCCCTGGTCATCGCCCTGATTGCCGCCCTGGCCGCGCCGGCGCGCGCCGCCGAGGGCGACGCGCCGTTCGAGAATGACCTGCTGCGCCTGTCGGAAATCCTCGGCGCCTTGCACTATCTGCGCGGCATTTGCGGCCCCGCAGAAGGGCAAAAATGGCGCAACGAGATGCAGGCGCTGATCGACGCCGAGGCGCCGGCCGGCGCGCCCCGCCGGGCCCGGATGATGGCGAGCTTCAATCGCGGCTATCGGGGATTTCAGCAGACCTACCGGACCTGCACGCCGCCGGCCGACCTCGCCATCCGGCGCTACCTCGATGAAGGCGCCAAGATCTCGCGCGAGGTCACGGCGCGTTACGCGAATTAGCGCATTTTCCGGCGCCATCCTGTCCACGCGGGCGGATCTACGCTTCGCCATTAACCTTTCCTAAAGGTCCGGCTATACGGCGCGTTCCCGCGTGCTAGTTTGGCCGGATAGGGACAGGCGGCGGCAAACGCCGCACCAATGGGTCAAACATGGCGATTGTAATGCGTATGCCGCCGGCTCGTGGGCCGCTTCCGGATCACGAGCAGAAGCAGGTGGCGATCGGTTACCTGCACGAGGCCTGGGCGGAAGCCCGGCTCGACGGGATCGATGGCGACTGCATGGCGCAGGCCTGCCTGTTCGCCGCGCTGAGCGAGCTTGTGACCACCTATGGCGAGGACGCGACCGCGCGTTACGCCGAGGGTCTCTCCAAGCGGGTCGCCAACGGCGAATTCTCGATCGAATCCCTGCGCCAATAGCCAATAGAAGGCGCCCGTCACCGCAGGCCCGCAGGAGCGCACCGCCCCGCACGCGGGATTGCTTCGTGATGCCCGCGATGACAAGCTTGCCGTCGATTCCCTTGATTTCGTCGGCGGTGCCATGCCACGCCTCCCCTTCGCCCTGATGGCCGCGGCAATCGTCATTGCGGCCGGCGCCGGCGCGTTCGCCCAGACCAGGGTGCGCACCGAGACCATTCGGCCATCGTCGCCTGCCGATTCCAAGAATACGCCCGACAGCCCGGCGCCTGCCGACACCGCGGCGAGCCGCAAGTCACAGGCCGCGCCTGCCCCGAACGCGAACGCGCCCGAGATCATCACCGACCTCTCGAGGCTGCCCGCGCCCGTCGCGCTGATGCGCGAGCGCATTCTCGCGGCGGCGCGCTCGGGCAGGCTCGACCGCTTGGTCGCGGTGATGCGCACCAACGACCTGATGCCGATCTTCTCGCTCAACGACGACAAGGATCCGATCGCCCACTGGAAGGCGAATTATCCCGATTCGGAAGGCGTCGAGATTCTCGCCACCCTGATCGACATTCTCGACGCCGGCTTCGTCCATGTCGACGCCGGCACGCCGCAGGAGATTTTTCTGTGGCCCTATTTCGCCCGCATGCCGCTCAAGGATCTGACGCCGGAGCAAAAGGTCGAGCTGTTCAAGATCGTCACCGGCGCCGACTACCGCGACATGCTCGACTTCGGCGCCTACAATTTCTACCGCCTCGGCATCGGCGCCGACGGCACCTGGCATTTCTTCGTGACCGGGGATTGAGCCACAGTGCCGTCATGCCCGCGAAAGCGGGCATCCAGTCCGCGATGGCGGTGCGGGCTGGCGCCGACGCTTGAGCCTAAATGATGGTGTGTGCTGGATCGCCCGCTTGCGCGGGCGATGACGCTGAATCTCATCACAGCGCCTCCGCGAACCTTATCGCCTCTCCCCGTCCCGGCGTGACGATCTCGCCCTCCCACATCACGCGCTGGCCGCGCACCACGGTGCCGACCGGCCAGCCGGTCACCGTTACGCCGTCATAGGGGGTCCATCCGGCGCGCGAGCCGACGGCTGCATCGGTGATGATGGCGCGGCGCTTGAGATCGACCACCGTGAAGTCGGCGTCGTAGCCGACCGCGATGCGGCCCTTGCCGGCTATGCCGAACAGGCGGTTGGGCCCGGCGCTGGTGAGATCGACGAAGCGCTGGAGCGTCAGCTTCCCGGCATTGACGTGATCGAGCATGAGCGGCACCAGCGTCTGCACGCCCGTCATGCCCGAGGGACTTTCCGGATAGGGCTTGGCCTTCTCGGCGCGGGTGTGCGGTGCATGGTCGGAGCCCAGCACGTCGACGACGCCCTGGTCGAGCCCGCGCCACAATGCGGCGCGGTGGCTCGCGTCGCGCACCGGCGGGTTCATCTGGGCGAGCGTGCCGAGCCGCTCATAGCATTCCGGGGCCGCAAGCGTGAGATGATGCGGCGTCACCTCGACGGAGGCGACGTCCTTGTGGGCCGCGAGATAGTCGATCTCCTGCGCGGTCGTGATATGCAGCACGTGGACGCGCTTGCCGGTCTCGCGCGCGAGCGCGACCAGACGTTGCGTGCACTGAAGCGCGACGGTCTCGTCGCGCCATACCGGATGCGAGCGCGGATCGTTGGCGATGCGCTGGTCCTTGCGCTCGCGCAGCCGGTACTCGTCCTCGGAATGGAAGGCCGCGCGGCGGCGGATCGCCTTCAGGATCTGGCGCAGGCCCTCGTCGTCCTCGACCAGCAATGACCCGGTCGACGAGCCCAGAAACACCTTGACGCCGGCGCATCCCGGCAGCCGTTCGAGCTCCGGCAGATCCCCCGTGTTCTCGCGCGTGCCGCCCATGTAGAAGGCGAAATCGCAATGCATGCGGTGATGGCCGCGCGCGAGCTTGTCGGCGAGCGCCGGCGCGCTGGTCGTGGTCGGGTTGGTGTTGGGCATCTCGAAGACGGCCGTGACCCCGCCGAGCACGGCCGAGCGCGAGCCGGTCTCCAGGTCCTCCTTCTGGGTCAGGCCGGGCTCGCGGAAATGCACCTGGGTGTCGATCACGCCCGGCAGGACATGCAGGCCTCTGGCCTCGATCGTCTCGCCCGCCGAGGCGCGGCCGAGATCGCCGATCGCCGCGATCCTGCCGGCCGTGACCCCGATGTCGCGCAGGCCCTCCCCGGCCTGGTTGACGACGATTCCGCCCCTGACGATCAGATCATAGGTGCCGGTCATTTCATCCATTGCCCTTGAGGCGCGCGACAGAGCGCCTTACGTTCCGACGCGAGACTTGGCAAGGGTTCCGCAAGGGTCATCCAGAACATGAAGGCAGCACTGCTTCCCGACCGCGGCGTCGTCAAGGTGGTCGGCGAGCCGGCGCGGGGTTTTCTGAACGGGCTGTTCACCGCCGATATCGGCCGGGTGACGCCCGAACGGCCGTGCTTCGCCGCGCTGCTCACCCCGCAGGGAAAGATCCTCGCCGACGGCATCGTGGCCGAGGCGCCGGCCGAGGACGGCGGCGGCTTTTTCATCGACTGCCCGCGCGCGCTGGCAAAAACCCTGGTCGACAAGCTCAATTTCTACAAGCTGCGCGCCCCCGTCGTCGTCGAGGATCTATCGGAGGCGCTCGGCGTGCTGGCGTTGTGGGGTGGCCATGGGGTCACGGACTACGGCCTGGCCTATGCCGATGCCCGCCTGCCTGCGCTCGGCTCGCGGGTGATGCTGCCGCCGCATGTCGCCAACGAGGCGGCGGCCGACCTCGGCGCCGCGCTGGTCGAGCCGCAATCCTACGAGGCGCACCGCATCGCGCTCGGCGTCCCGCGCGGCGGGCTCGACTTCAGCTATGGCGACGCCTTCCCGCACGAGACCGACATGGACCAGCTGCATGGCGT
>DATBBS010000559.1:0-3038 GCA_036270895.1 Xanthobacteraceae bacterium | reverse complement strand
GGCGAAAATCCAGCGCTCCGGCGCCTTCCTGGCGTCGGCGATCACCTCGGCGATGGTCTTCTGCGGCCGGTCGGCCGACATGATGACCAGCATCGGCGCCTCGCCGACCCGCGCGATCGGGGTGAACTCGGTCAGCGGATCGTAGGGCGCGTTGCGCATCACCAGCCGCGCCATGGTGTGGGTGGAGGCGGAGAACAGCAGCGTGTAGCCGTCGGGCGCCGCCTGGTGGACCATCTGGCCGCCCAGCGATCCGTTGGCGCCGCCGCGATTCTCCACCACGACGGTCAGCCCATGCGCGTCCTTGAGCGCCTCGGCATAGAGCCGCGCCAGCACGTCGACGCCGCCGCCCGGCGCGAAGGGCACCACCAGCCGGATGGGGCGGCCGGGCACGGGATAATTCTCCGCGCGCGCCGATGGGCCGATGAGCCCCGCCCCGGAGGCGGCGAGCGCGGAGGCGATGAAATGTCGTCGATGCATGGGGCTTTTCCCTGCGCGGCGTGGCGGCCACTCTCGCATGTCCGGCGCCGCATGGCGAGCGCGGCCTCGCCGCCGCGCATGCGCGCTCAATCCTGCGGGTCGAGCCGCCTGAACTTCTGCACCCGCTGCCCGGTATTCACCTCGGCGGTGAAGATATTGCCCTGGCGGTCCACCGCGATGTTGTGCAGCGCCGTGAACTGGCCGACCTGCCGGCCCGGACGGCCGAAGCGCGCGAGCGTCTCCTTGCTGGCGCGCGAGATGATGCGCACCTCGCCGTTCATGCCGTCGATCATGTAGATGAAGGTCTGCGCCTTGTCGGGCGAGAACACCAGGTCGTAGACCGAGCCGGTGCCGCGCGTGTCCTTCTCGTACACGTGCTCGGCCACGAAGCTGCCGTCCTTGCGAAAGATCTGCACCCGGTCGTTGGTGCGGTCGCACACATAGACGAGCCCGTCCTTGGCGATGCGGATGCAATGCACCGGATTGCCGAACTGCTGCGACGCCGGCCTCGCCGGATCGTAGGGCGGCGTCTTGTCGTCGCTCGGCTTGTTGCCATAGGCGCCCCAGTGGCGCTTGTAGGCGCCGGTCTCCGAATCGAACACCACGACGCGGCGGTTGGTGTAGCCGTCCGCCGCATAAACCTCCTTCGCCGCCACGTCGACCGCGACGTCGGCCGGCGAGCCGAGCGCCGTGGTGTCGTTGCTGCCGCGGATCGGGCCGGCCTTGCCGATCTGCAGCACAAGCTTGCCGTCCATGGTGAATTTGAGGAGCTGGCCGTCCTGCTTGCCGTTGCCGGCGAGCCAGACGAAATCATCGTCGTCGATGAAGATGCCGTGCTCGCTCTGCGGCCACTCGTAGCCCTGGCCCGGTCCGCCCCAGCTGCGCAGCAGGTTGCCCGACTGGTCGAACACCAGCACGGGCGGCGCCGCGAAACAGCATTTGGCGGCGGGCGGGTTCTGGGCGGCCGCGAGCTCGCGCTCGTTCAGCGTGCCCGGCCGGTGCACCACCCAGATGCGGTCGAAGCGGTCGGTGGCGATTCCCGAGACCTGCCCGAGCATCCAATTGTTGGGCAGCGGCTTTGGCCAGAACGGATCGACCGCGAAGTGCGGGACGGCGGGCTTGTCCTTTTCCTGATCCTGCGCGAATGCCGGCGCCAGCACGGCCGCGGCGACAAATAGCCCTACAAGCGGGAACTTCATGGCGTCCTCCCCGGGGCGGGCAGGGATTTTGACTCGCCCTCCCGCGCCAGATGTGGAGAATAGCCCCCGAACTCAATTCGGGAAAAGCCGGGCCACAGAACCCGGCACCGAGAAATCCAAGAGGGAACCCCCATGGCGTCGGTCGCGATCCGCGACGTTCGCAAGGCTTTCGGTGCCGTGCAGGTGATCCACGGTGTCGACATCGCGATCGACGACGGCCAGTTCGTCGTGCTGGTCGGCCCGTCGGGCTGCGGCAAATCGACCTTGCTGCGCATGATCGCGGGGCTGGAAAACATCACCGGCGGCGAGATCCGCATCGGCGAGCGCGTGGTCAACAACGTGCCGCCGAAAGAGCGCGACATCGCCATGGTGTTCCAGAACTACGCCCTCTACCCGCATATGACGGTCGCCGACAACATGAGTTTCTCGATGCGGTTGCGCGGCGCGCCCAAACAGGAGATCGAGACGCGGGTGAAGCGCGCCGCCGAGATCCTCGGCCTCACCGCGCTGCTCGAGCGCTTCCCGCGCCAGCTGTCGGGCGGCCAGCGCCAGCGCGTCGCCATGGGCCGCGCCATCGTGCGCGACCCGCAGGTGTTTCTGTTCGACGAGCCCTTGTCGAATCTCGACGCCAAGCTGCGGGTGCAGATGCGCACCGAGATCAAGGAGCTGCACCAGCGGCTCAAGACCACGACCGTCTATGTGACGCATGACCAGATCGAGGCCATGACCATGGCGGACAAGATCGTGGTGATGCATGACGGCCTGGTCGAGCAGATCGGCGCGCCGCTCGCGCTCTACGACCGGCCCGAGAACCTGTTCGTCGCCGGCTTCATCGGCTCGCCGGCGATGAATTTCCTGCCGGGAAAAATCCGCAACAACGGCCAGGCCGCGTTCGAAGGCGCCGGCCTGCGCGTCGGGCTGGAGCGGGCGCCCGCGGCGGACGGCCATGCGGTCGTCTGCGGCGTGCGGCCGGAGCACTTCACCATCGCGGACGACGGCGCCGAGGCCACCATCCAGGTGATCGAGCCGACCGGCTCGGAAATCCAGGTGGTGGCGAAGCTGGGCGGCACGGACGTCATCGCGGTGTTCCGCGAGCGCCACCAATTCAGGCCGGGCGACAAGATCCGGCTCAAACCCGATCCGCGCCTCGTGCATCTGTTCGACGCCGAGAGCGGCAAACGACTGAATGGCTGAACAACACGGAGGAAGCCTCATGACCATGTTTACCCGCCGCACCCTGGTGAAGGGCGGCACCGCGCTCGCCGCGACCGGCGCGCTCGCCGGCCCCGCATTGCTCGATTGGGCCAAGGCCTGGGCGCAAAACGCCCCATGGAAGCCGGAGAAGGACGCGAAGCTTTCCAT
>DATBBS010000558.1:0-13484 GCA_036270895.1 Xanthobacteraceae bacterium | reverse complement strand
GGCGCCGAAATATTCTTCCGCCGCGCGGTTGATCAGGACATATTTGAAGTCGCGCGCGTCCTTCACGATCACCGGCGCCGGCACGTTCTCGATCACAAGATTGAGGAAGGTCCGCGTCTCCTCGAGCTCCTTCTCGGCCTTGTGGCGCTCGGTGACGTCGAGATGGGTGACCACGCAGCCGCCGTCGGCGGTCGGCCGGTTGACGATCGAGATGACGCGGCCGTCCTGGAGCTCGTTGGTGGTGAGGAAGGGCTTGCGGGTGCTCAGCGAGCGGACGATGTCGGCGACGTAACGTTCCGGATCGGAGAGGAACAGCACGCCGCGATCGATGCGGTGCTGGACGACCTCGTGGATGGTGGCGCCCGGCTTGATGACGTCGCGCGAGAGCCCGTACATCTCGATATAGCGCTCGTTGCAGGTGACGAGCCGGACCTGCGCGTCATACAGCACCACGCCCTGGGGAAGATTGTCGAGCATGGCGCGCAGCCGCTGATTGTTGACCTCGAGCAGCGCGACGGCACGGCGATGTTGCGCGGCGGCGCGCGCGCGGTGAACCAGATAGAAGGCCGCCAGGCTGGCGCCGAAGCAGATCAGGCCGGCCAGGAAGGCCAGCCACAGCGCATGTTCGTCGTTGAGCAACATGACGACGCGGAGCATCCCCCACCTCCCGCCACGACTTGGGCAATGCGGCCAGCCTTAACGGCGGAGGGTTAGTGTGCCGTTACGGCAGGCCGCTCGGAGTCGCCCGATCGGTCGGCGGCGGTACAAAATAATCCCTATGCTTAGTCGATCGTTAGCGCGGGCCGTCAGATTGACGGTTCCCGGCCTTGCTCGAGCGCGGCGATCCGCTCCGCCAGCACCGCCAGGTCGCTCTGCCGTTGCGGCTCCCCGGAATCGTCAGGCGACATCGCGCGCAGGACCGCATCGGCGTCCCGATAGGCGGCGAGCGCGCCGGCCACATCGTGACTCGCCTGCAGCAGGCCAGCGGCCCGAACGAGGCCGGCCGATACGTCGCGGCGCAAGCCGTCATTGCGGGGCTGCGCCGCCAGGAGCGCGCGCCGGATCGCGAGGCCCTCGCGGCAGGCCGCGAGCGCGCCGGCCAGATCGCCTTGCTGCTCGCGCGCGCCGGCCAGCGCCATGAGGGTCCAGGCGAGGTCGAGCCGGCGTCCGGAATTTTCCGGGTCGCGATCCGCCAGCGCGCGGCGCAGCGCGAGAGCCTCGCCGTAATGGGCGAGCGCCGCCACAAGGTCCCCCTGGGCCTCGAGCGCGTCGCCGACCGCGTGCAGACTGTAGGACAGGTCGAGCAACGCCGCCGGATCGTCGGGATCGCGCGCCAGCAGACCGCGGCGGATATCCAGGGATTCGCGGTGGAGCGCGAGCGCGCCGGCAAGCTCGCCGCGGCCCGCGAGCGCGCTCCCGGCGGTCTTCAGATTCCACGCCGCGCGCAGCCCCCAGTCGGAGGCGCGCGCGCCGGCGTTGCGCGCGCCGGCGTTGCGCCGCGGGGCGGTGCGGTACGACGTCAGCGTGCTCTTGAAAAGCAGCAGCTCGCCGACGCGCGCCACGCGGCGCGCCACGTCGCGGCGCCTGCCCGCATGGTCGGGATCTTTCGCCGCCACCCGGCGGCCGAGGTCGAGCGCCTCGCGCAGATGATCGAGCCCGCCCGCGACGTCGCCTTGCGCCACCAGCGTCTCGCCGATCTTTTCCAGGAGCGCCGAGACATCGGCGAGATTGTCGGCGTCGGCGTCCTGCCCGGCGAGCGCGCGGGCGATGCCGCAGGCTTCGCGAAAGCTGACAAGGGCACCGGTGAGATCGCCTATGCGTTTTTGCGCATCGCCCAGCCCGATCAAGGCGCGCGACAGCTCGCGCAGCCGGCCGCTATCGCCCGGCGCCACGGCCGCGCGGACGCGCGCGTCGGCGAGCCGGTCGTGAGCCTCGTGCGTGTGGTTTTCCATCGGTTACCTTTCGACACCGTCATGCCCGCGCTTGTCGCGGGCATCCACGTCTTGCAGCGAGGCACCGAAGTAAGACGTGGATGGCCGGGACAAGCCCGGCCATGACGGATTCACCTACCGCGCAGGATTACGTCGTCGGCGGCGAATGCTTGCGGGCTTTTTCCTTGGCGGCGCGGTGGATGTGACGGTAGGTGCCGTCGAACTCCGTGCTGGTGTCGGACACCCAGTGGGTGTCGGCCGACAAGGTCTGGCGGCTGGCATGGATGCGGCGCGACTGGAGCTCGCGCTCGGCCGCTTCCTCCTCGGTCTGCTCGACGATCTGGAATTCCGAGTCGGCCGGGATCACGATGACCTGGGCGAAGGGCTCGCCCGGCCGGAAAATATGCGTGCGCCCTTCGGGCGGCGACTTGAACACCATGAAGTTCATCATCGGCCACCAGCGGCGCAGCAGCGCCGGCACCGCGATCGGTACGCTGTCGGTCGAGTCGGTATAGAAGCGCGGATGCGGCTCGGTGCGGATCGCCAAGCCTTCCTCGACCTTGAGGTCGAGCAGCACCTGGTAGGTGTAATATTTCTCGCCGAAGGTGCGGAAGGGCGGCCAGTCGAGCCCGTCGTCGGGCGCCGGGCCGAAGTCTCCGTCGAGCACCAGCTTGCCGTCGCGCGTGGAGACGCGCAGCTCGTTGTCGTAGGGATAGAACAGCTCGATCCCGTACTGGGCGCCTTCGGAGAACGGGATGCAGTGCCAGACATGCTCATGCGAGCCGTTGCGACGCGGCTCGGGCTTGCCGGCCCAGCCCGGCATCTCGAGCTTGGTGCGCCGCAGCCGCAGGCCGGGCTGGAATGTTCGGTATCTGATCGTATGCATGCGCTTCCCCCGACGAGACTCGACCTAGGCTACGAAGTCGGACTCCGCGTGAAGCTCCGATTCCCGGAAGCCCACATGGACGCGCTGCATCGGCCGGCTTCACGGGAAGCCGACCGATGCAGGCGTTGCGTCGCCAGACACAAAACAGTTGGAAGCATTCCGACGGAGGAATGCTCAGTAGTCGCGGCGCATCCGATGGTGGTGATGGTGGTGGTGATGGCCGAAGACCCGACGCGGCACCCGCACGACGACACCGCGGTGATGATGGTGGTGATGGTGACGGTAGCGGCTGTGATGGTGGTGATGACCCACGCCGATATAAACCTGCGCCACCTTCATGTCGGCTTCATCGCGGGCCGGAGCCGCGTCGGCCGCCCGCAGTGCAGCAAGGGCGTTGGGGATCGGATCGAGCAGTTCCGCGAAGGACTGGGCCGCCGGCACGCCGACGTCCTGAATGGCCGGCGTGGCGGCTTGCGCGCCGCCGGCCGTGGCCAGCCCGGCAACTGCGCCGACGATACCAACAATTGTTTTTTCCATGGTGCCTTTCCTCTGGGCTGATTGCACTGCGGTGAATACACGCGTCCGGAGCCCGCCGAACCCATGTTCGTGAACCGCCCAGGGCGACTTTTGTTCCACCGAGCGGGGCGATCCGCCTGCAGGTTGCGAAGCCGCCCAAGAGCGCTCAAGCGGGCTTGCGGCGGGACGGATCCCCCTCGGTCGTCCGGCGACGATCATGACGTTACGCGAATCGGCGGCGACCCCGACCGCGCGGGAGAGCCAACATTCGTCATGTGCCGCCGCGTTCGCGCGCGCATCGACGCGAGTCGCCCTGGACGATCATCATGTTTGGTTGAGATCACGTTGGTTGTATGCTACGCGCCTGTCGGAAAAGCCCCGAGGACGCCGCAATGTCCGATCGCGAAAAAGCGACGCTGGACCGCCTGGAGGGGCAAATCTCCTGGTATGACAAGCGCAGCTTCTACAATCAGCGCTCCTATAAGGTGTTGAAGCTTCTATCCATGATCATGATCGGTCTTGTACCGGTCCTTGCCGGATTCGGCGCTCGCGCGGAAATAGGCGGGTTTTTCGGATTTGTGGCCCTCATGTGCGAGGGCTTGCAGCAGCTGAACCAATATCACGCCAACTGGATCAGCTATCGATCGACGTGCGAAGCCTTGAAGCACGAGAAGTATTTATACTTGGCGCGCGCCGGCCATTATCGCGACGTCAGCAATCCGGAGCCGTTGCTTGCCGAGCAGGTTGAATCGCTCGTCTCGGTCGAGCACGCGAAATGGGTCTCGACCCGGCGAGACGCGAACAAGAAAACCCAGGATACGGCGTAATCGGGCGCGCGCGGACGGCGCCGACCGGCCGACCTGTGGCGCGCCGCCGCTACTGCGCGGATGTTCGCGACCGCGGATAGCCGACCTGGGCGGCGCCGTTCGGATGGGTGGAAAAACGCTGGTCGAACAGATAGCAGACGTTGTTTTTCCAGTGGGCGAACATCCTGCAGCGCGTATCCTGGCCACACGCGCTCGCGCAGCGATCGATCGTCGTATTGTCGAACCGCTTGTAATCGTCTCCTGTCACGGCTGCTTCCCTGACGATGGAGAATCCCCCGTCACCGGCGCTCGTGGGCAAGGCCGGGCTTGATCGCAGGGGATCGCGATTTGGATATCCGACCTGAGAGCTGTTGTGAGGAAAGGTATCGAAGCTTTTATCGAACAGATAGCAAACCCTTTCTCCCCAATAGGAGAACATCCGGCATCGGGTATCTCCCATACAGGCGGTCGCGCAGCGATCGATGCTCATATCGCTCAGCCGCCGGTAATCGTCGCCCTTCACGGCAACGCCCCAGCTGATCGAATATTGCGCGGGGCTCGCCGGAGCGGGGCTGACGGGGCCGGGAGCCGGCGGCTGCCGCTCGTTTTGCTTGGCGGCTCTTGCCTGGCGTTCCTCCTCGGCCTTGAGCGCCGCGAACCACTGTTGCTCGGCTTCCTCTTTCCTGCGCGCCGCTTCCTGTTTCTGGCGCGCCACTTCCGCCTCGGCCTTCGTCCTGCGATCCTCCTCCGCCTTGAGCGCCGCATACCACTGTTGCTCAGCTTCCTGTTTCTTGCGGGCGGCTTCCGCTTCGGCGGCAATTCTCGCCCTGCGCTCATCCTCCGCCTTGAGGGCGGCGAGCCGCTGTTGCTCGGCTTCCTGTTTCTTGCGGGCGGCCTCGGCTTCGGCGGCGACTCTTGCCTTGCGCTCATCCTCCGCCTTGAGGGCCGCGGCCCACTGTTGCTCGGCTTCCTGCTTCTTGCGGGCGGCCTCCGCTTCGGCGGCGACTCTTGCCTTGCGCTCATCCTCCGCTTTGAGGGCCGCGAGCCGCTGCTGCTCGGCTTCCTGCTTCTTGCGGGCGGCTTCCGCGTCGGCGGCAGCTCTTGCGCTGCGCTCCTCTTCCGCCTTGAGGGCAGCGAGACGCTGTTGCTCGGCTTCCTGCTTCTTGCGGGCCGCTTCCGCTTCGGCCTCGAGCGCTGCGCGCTGCCGTTGGGCGGCGGCCTCCGCCTCGCGCAGCACGGCTGCGGCGCTCATCGGCCCGGCCACCGGGGGGCTGACCGTCAGGGCGGTTTGCGGCGGCGACATTGACGAGAGCGCCATCCAGCCGGCCGCGAGCAGCATCGCTGCCGCCGTGCCGGCCAGCGACCCTTTTTGCCAGCGGCCCAGACCGGCTGACCGGCCCAGCGCCTCACGTATTCTGGCGATGAGCGCGTCGGAATCCCGGCCGAAATGAAGTTGCCGGATCTCGACGGCCTGGCGCCGCGCGAGCGACTTCAGCCGATCCGGCAGCTCGCTCGCCGCCGGCATGCCGGCCCCGTCGACCAGAACGGGGATCACGCGGATGTCGCGGGCGAGCGCCGCCGCGATCTCGATGGCGACGAAGTCGTCCGGCTGTTGCAGGCGGGACTGTCCGGCGGCGTCATTGGCATTCAGCCAATGGGGGCCGATGACGACCAGGAAAACACGGCACGCCGCCACCTGGCGGTTCAAATGCGAAACGAAATCGACACCCGCCGGGATGTGATCCACATCCATGAAGATGTTTTTCCGCCCGAATGCCTGGACGAGCCGATCATGCAGCCGACCAGCATTGCTGATCGAGTCCTGGCGGCGATAACTGATGAAAATCGCATCGGCCATGGCCCAATCGGGTCCCGGAAAAACATCACATCATATCGCGGCATCTCGTCGATCCCTGTGAGCTACCTCACAGGAGGCCGGGTTCGGTGCGTGCCTCACCAGCCCACGCCCGAACGGCCGGCGACGCCCCTGCGGCCGCCATGTCGGGTCACCTTCCGGACGCGGAATCGCCGAGTGTGGGATCGAGCTCGTGCCATAGAATGGGTGGCTTCGACAACGCACGCGGCCGAAGCTGCAAATGAACCTGTGGGTCATCGAGGACGTGGTCCGGTCGCCGCGATGAAATCGGCTGCTCGGGGCGCAGAAGGAATCCCGATCTCACTTCTTTGGCGGCGAGTGCCCTTCTTTCTTCCTCGGAAGAGAGTCGGAAGAGATCGATCAGCGGATGAATTGCGTCGTGAAGCCGCAAGGCTCTTACGATCGGGGGCCGCGACAGCGATGGCCCGCCGAGTGTCGACTCGGTCGAAAGGGCGGATCCTCCGACGATCAGCCCAACCGCAAGAAGCTGTGCGTATCGAATCATGATTCGCCTCCGTTCGCGTGGCGGATATTTCGGTGCTCTGTTCGGCCTCATCGTCAGCATCGTCGCAATGTGTTCAGCACGTGCGCGCCCCGGCTCGTCGGGCGGCGCAACGCCAGACGCGATCCGTCGTCAGTTGGACGCATAGACATCCCACATGTACCCGTTCCATCGGATCGCATAGCTCCTGCCGGCCATCAGCGTGTAGGCGATCGGCTCATGGCCGCGTGTCTGCATCCGAAACTCGAAATAACCGGTGGTGCAGGCATCACACCAGATTCGCTGCGCCCAGCCGGCGCTCACCGTGTACTGTGCCCACGCGCCATCGCGGGGCCGGACCGAGAAATAGACCTCGCGATTGCCGTAATTGGTTATACGGACGCCGCCGGCGGGGATCGACGATACGATCGGCGGCCGGGAGAGCGCCGATGGGCGGCTCTCGATCACAGCCGAAGGATTGGTTTGCAGCACGGCTTGAGGCGTATCCAGAACCGTCCCGAGAGAAATATCTTGCGTGACGCCGGTTTGGATATTTCCGGCCGAACCCGAAATGCCGCCAATGCTTCCGGAAGAACCGTGACCACCGGAACGAGGGCTCATCACCTTCGATGACAGCGCCCCTTGGGTGAGGACCGGCCCGGTCGAAAGCCCGAGGGTCAGTATCGTCAACCCAACCGCAAGAAGCCGTGCGGGTCGAGAACCAGTTGGCACGCCCATGATGCGCCTCCCTCGGGATCGGCAGTCACTTCGACGGTCTGTCGCCTTTGCGTCGGAAATTTCTCCTGGCGGCGCCGCTCCCGCCGATCTGGTCGGCGGCGCGGCCCAGCATGTCCTGCGCCCAGCGCTCGCTGAAACCGGCCAGAAAGGCGATCAGGATGTAAAAAAAGGGCAATTGAGCCGGATCCTTCGGGCCGACCGCGAGAACGCCGCTCGCCGCCAGAACCCACATGGCGGCGCCGAGCACCATGCCGATCACGGGACGGAATGCGCCGAGCATCGTCAAAATTCGACGGCCCGCCTCGTGGTCCAGGGTGAGCTCGCCGAACGTCATGCGCGACATCACGCTGACGACAGCCCCCACGCCGCCCGCCGTCAAACAGCCGATCAGCGTGCGCACCGTGGCGTCGGGGCTGGATAGATGCCGCGTCAAGATCAACGCGCTGACCGCAACGAGCACGGAGCACAAGGCGGCGCCGATCAGCATTCCCAGAAAGTAATCGAATTTGGCGTGGCGAACCGCGGCGCGCAAATAATAGTCGTGGGCGTTCCTGGCTTCGCGCCAATGAAGGTCCAAGATCGTGCGCGGCGGCGGCGTCTGCGTGTCGAGAAGGGACAGAAGCCTGGTTACGACGGCGTAGATGAGAATCTTGGTGGTCTGCAGATCCTTCAACCTTCCGGCACCGGCCAGGACGCGATCCGCTTCGACGTTCAGGCGGTCGCATTCGAACAGAATATCCGCTGTCGCTACCTCTTTTGCCTCAGGAGTCGGATAGATAACCCAAAGCTCGTGGCGCGCCGTGAGCACGGCCGCGGCGATGATGCGCTCACAATAGAATGAGTGGGTAATGTGTCCGTGCGAAGCCTCGAACGCTTCCGTCAGCGGCGCAATATACGATGCGTAAACCGCGCGCCCGAGCGGGTCGGAGGTGAATTTCTCCTGACTGAAAAAAACCGCCGACGCCAACTGGGAAAAGGAGGCTGCGCGGCACTTGACCGCGGTCTCGTACTCCACGATTTCTCCGGGCGGCTCGGCTTTACCCGCCGTCGAGGTTTCCGGCAAGTTGATGGCGGCCAATTTGGCGCTTCGGCGCGGCGCCAATTCATCCGGCCGGAGACCTTCGGTAGCCTGCTCAGACGCGTTGTCCAGCATTGCTGCACCGGCTGTTTTGACCGGGCGGATTCGCCACGCTCCTGCGTCATGACCCGGGGGCCATTCCCAGGGGGCGGCCAGCCCGCGATGCCGTCTGCCATCGCGGTTCTGCCCGATGTCGCCAACGGCACCACGCTACTTTAATGCAAGACAACCGCAGGGGGTGTGAGCCAGCTCACAGGCTGGCTCATCCACGGAGAAATCCTGGTGGACCCAGGTGATCCGCGCCGCCGCCATCAAGGCGCAGCATCAGGACGCGAGCGTCGGCGCGACACGAGAGCGCCGCAGCGCGTCCGGAAACAGGCTCAATGCGACGCTGAGGACGAAGCCGCCGCACAGCGGCAGCAGCAGCAGGAGCGCGAGCCGCACCCGCCGCAGCAGGGTTTCGCTGACGGTCGCGCCGCTGATCTCGGACAGCACGCCGGCGGACGGATCGACGAGCGCGATCTGGGGAACCGTCGGCAGGCTGGCACTCACGGCCGACAGCCTGGCCTCGAGGGCGTCGCGCCGCTGCGCCACCGCGAGCGCCTCGCGCAGCGCCGGCCGTTTCGACGGGCGCACATTCTTGATCGCGACGTTGAGGGCGCCGACCGGCCGCAGCTCGGAGATCGCCGCCCGCTCGTTGCGCAGCCGCGCCAGCTGCTCCAGCGCCAGCATGCGCTGCGTCGATTGCGTCTCGCGATCGGCGCGGAACGCATCGTCGCTGCTGCCGATGTAGCCGGACAGGTTGGCGAGCGTGACCGCGCCGCCCACCAGCCACAGCGCCGCCGCCACGATCGCGGCGGGCGAGCGCCGGCGCCACAGCCCGGCGACCGCGGCCGGCATGAACAGCACGAGAGCGTCGGCGCAGATCGCGAGCGCGGCGAACAGCCAGCCGCCGACCCGCATCGCATAGGCGGTGGTCTCGATCATTCCGATCACCGCCAGGGCGACGCCGACGCTCGCCACAATGGTGGTCGCGAGCAGGCGGCCGCAGGCGCTCAGGCGCGATGGCGCCGGCAGCGCGATGACCGGCGCGGCGGCGAGCGGCGCCGGCGGGCTCTGCGGCGCAACCGCGATTGCGGCCGCGGGCTCGGCCGCGAGCTCTGGCTCGGAGCTCGACGCAGAGTCCGACCCGGCCGGCGGGGACGGCGGCGACAGCGACGCGGGATCGATCGCCGCCGTGATGGCGGCCGGCACCGGCATTGCGGTCCGTCGCTGCGGCCGCACCTGCTCGGCGGTCAGGTCGCCGTTGTGGCGCCAGCTTTCCAGCCGGCGGCGCACCGTGTCACGGCTCCAGCCCCAGTCGCGTGCCAGCAACGCAATGCTCTTGCGCCCGGCGGTTCCCCCGCGCAGCGACGCCAAGGCCTGCTGTTCCGAGAAAGGCAGGGTTCCGTGCATGGTGCGAGGATACGTGATTCCCCGAAACGCGGTGTGGTATGCGCGGCCGCAATCGTTGAGTCGTCCACATGATCGTGCGGGTTCGGTGCGGCGGGTTCCGTATATTAATCCGAGGGTTCCACCGCGCGGCCGCCGCCGAATCATCACCCAGGATGCCCGGCGGACCAGCAACCGTCCTCGCCGGGCAACGGCCCGGCATCAAGGAGGTCGACGACCGCATAGGGATCGTCAGCTTCATGCGCGACGATCTGGGGATACATCGACTTGGAGCAGCGAAGCCGCAATCCCTCGACAGCCGGTTCGGCACCAGGTTGTCACCCGTGTCTCAGGATAGCGACGCTTAGTCTCGCAGTGCTTGAATCGGTCAAGATCGCGTTCATATCCGGGATCGAAGACCGGAGTTGCAGCGCCAGCTAACGGAGTGCACATGTCGAGAAAGCAGGTGAATGCCGTTGAGCGGGGGCTCGAAACGGTTCTTTTCGCAAGTCGATGGCTCATGGTGCCAATCTACGTGGGCCTGCTTGTCATCCTTGGAGCAATCTCGATCAAGTTTGTCGAAGAGCTTGTTCTCACGCTCCCTTCGTTGTTGTCGATGCAGGAGCGTGACATGGTTCTGTTCATTCTCAGCTTGATCGATCTGGCGTTGCTTGGGAGCCTGACGTTGATGGTCGCATTCGCGGGGTACGAAAATTTCGTCTCCAAAATGCATTCCGTCGCTGGGCACGAGGATCGGCCAGACTGGATGGGACACATCGATTTCAGCGGGCTGAAGCTGAAGTTGATCAGCTCTATCGTCGCCATCTCGGCCATCCACTTGTTGCGCACCTTTCTGAACGTGAGCGCCCTGCCGAAGGAAGATGTCGGGTGGCAACTCGCGATTCATGTTGGGTTTGTGGTCTCCGGTGTGTTGCTGGCGCTGATGGACCGCCTCAGCGCTTCGCCGTCGGCTCACTCCCGGCCGAGTGCAGTCTCCCGAGGGCCGTCCGAACTCTAGGTCACTACTCCCTGTCGTGTGAGCGACCGTTTCCACGGGACCCGGCGAGCCGACGCCGGCGGACCAGCGACCGTCCTCGCCGATCACGGCGCGGCATCCTTGCCGGACCGCCTCTCAGCGCGGAGGCGGCGGCGGCAAGTCGGCGTCGGCGAACCATCGCGTATGCAAGACTTTCTTTGTCAACTCCATGTCCATGTGCGGCGCGATCATCTTGTGAAACGCGTAGGCCATATCGTGATACTCGTAGGGGCAATCGTCGGCGCGCGACTCCGGCAGCAAGTGCTCGTCGACCACCGCGGCGAACTCCTTGGCGTCGTAACCATAGGCCATGCAGAGAAGATTGTAGTAGCGCTGCTCCGGCGTGCCGTGAACGCTCGAAAAGACCCTCAACGGCAACGTGACCTGCGGGTTGCTCTTATGGGCCTCGATAACCCCGCGGTATGAGTAGGCGGCACCCTGGATCAGGCGGTGCGGCTGGTCTGCGAACATGTGCAGCATCTTGTAAGCCGCGAAGTTGTCGGCCGCATCCTCTTGATGCCCGAAGATCGGCACATCGAAGATATCGTAGACCGCGTGGCCCGACTCGTGCAGAGCCGCGAACAGAAACTGTCCGATCAGCGCGTCGCGCGGCGTTGGGCCCGTGGGGGTCGCCTGCTTCGGCAGGCCATCCCAAATCTCCTGGAGATATTCGTAGCAGATCCTGACGGTCGGGATCCCGCTGTCACGCGCATACCAGGCGTTGGAGACGCCGTCGCAGCCGACCGTCTTGATGTGGAGATCGACCGGCAGCCGCAGCGGGCTCAATAATTCCTTGATGGTCTCGAGAGCACGGCGCTGCCTCATCGCATCGAGAACCTCCTGGTGGGCGCGGTTCTTCGGAGCCTCGTATGCGATGTGGATCAGCCCGCGGCCGGCCGTCGTGCTCGGCCCGTCCTGCGCAGCCGCGCCGCCGGAGATCAGCGCGGCGGAGCAAAGCGCGCCGCCCACTGCACGCATGAGGCTGGATGTCATGACGCTCACCCCGTGATGGCCCTGTGTTCAGGGCGATCGCGATCCGAGCTAAGTCGTGGTGCCGCAAGAGGGATTCGAACCCCCGACCCCCGCATTACGAATGCGGTGCTCTACCGACTGAGCTATTGCGGCGTGAAATTCGCGTCCCTGATACCGGGCGCGGGCCGGCTTGGCAAGCAAGGGGGTGGGATGCATCTGCGTCCCCTCCCCCCGCGCGCGCAGCGCGTGGTGGGAGGGGTTAGGGGTGGGGGGCGGCTTGCTCAGGGTTCGTGTACGCCCCCCACCCCGTCCGTCGCAGCTTCGCTGCCAAGGAACCGTCCTCCTACCGAAACAACCCACGCAATCGCGACCATCCGTCCGGCGTGGTCGGCGGCTCCGGGGCGGGCTCTGCCACCAGCTCGGCATCCGGGCCGGGATCGTCCGGGCTGTGCACCAGCGGGATCACGCCAGCGACGCGCGGGGGCGGAACAACGGCGCGGGCCGGCGCAGCGGGCACGACCGGCAGCGGTGCTTCGGGGCGCGGCGTGGGGTGCGAGGGCGCGCCATCCATCTCGGGCGCCTCATCGTCGCGCATCGGATATGAGACCGGGACGGGCGCTTCCTCGGCCTGCTCGATCACGTGGCCGGGCGGCGAGAGATCGGCGAGCGGCACCCGCCATTCGAAGGCGTCGAGCCGGCCAGTCGCGGGCGATACCGGCAGCCACTTGTCCGACACCAGGCCGTCGGCGGTCCAGGCCGGATCGCTTCCGGCATGCACGGCGCGCGCCATCCACTGGCGCGCGCGCCCGACGTCGCCGGTGTCCTGCTGCTCGAGCTCGGCCATCAGCAGGGCGACGCGCCGGGTCGGCGCGAGCGCGAGCGGCGCGAGCGCGGCGCGCGCCACCGCGAATTCGCGTGCGTCGATCGCGGCGCGCGCGACCGCCAGCGCGCCCTCGGGGTGGTCGGGCTTGAGCTTCGCCAGCGTCTGCATGCGCGCCAGCCGGTCGCGCGCCGCGTCGCCCGGACGCACATGCGCGTAAGTCTCGGCGAGATCGGGATGCGGATTGGCGCGCCACGCCGCCTCCAGGATGCGGCTCGCCTTGCGCATCTCGCCGCTTTCGGCGAGCAGGCGGCCCGCCAGCGCGGCGGCCGGCACCAGGCCGGGCGCGAGATGCACCGCCTCCGTCACGTCGGCGCGCACGGCCTCGCGCTCCTGCGACGTCAGCGCGCGCGCCGTCAACAGCACGGCGCGGCTGCGGCGGAACGACGGCTTGTCGGTCTGGCCGCTCTTCATGTTGCTGTCGAGCGCCGCGAGCGCGCCGCTCCAGTCGCCCTGCCGGCAGCGGAAATCGAGCACCGCCTGGGCGGCCCAGCCGACCGCCGGATTGGCCCGCACCGCTTCCTCGGCGAAAGCGTGCGCCGCCGCCATGTCGCCGCGCCGCTGCGCCTCGACGAACAGGCCGTGCAGGCCGAGCAGCCGGGTATCCGCATGGTCGGCCATGGTGCGGAAGGTCGATTCGGCGGCCGGGCGATTGCCGGCGAGCTGCGCGGTCTGAGCGGCCAGGAGAAGGGCGAGCGGCTCGTCGCCCGCGTGGCGGCGCGCCTCGGCGGCGAAGCGCCGCGCCGCCCGCATGTCGCCGGCCCCGATCGCGATCAGCCCGCGCGAGATCGCCTGGTAGCCGCGCGCGGCGCGGCGATGGCGCAGAAAGAACATGAGGTCGCCGGGCGTGCGC
>DATBBS010000557.1:0-4397 GCA_036270895.1 Xanthobacteraceae bacterium | reverse complement strand
CGAGCGTTCCCGCCTCGGCGATATCGGCCCGCGCGAACAGGCCGGAGACCGCCTCGCGCAATGCGCCGCGAAACAGCGGATGATCGTCGGCAATCACCAGACGATATTGTGCGGCTTCGTTCAACCGACCGTCCAATTCTGTCATCCGACAAGGCGCTACGCAAAGGCAGACGCCGATCTGGCGTCCGGCGCGTCCAGCCACCGACGCAAACGCGATCGCGGCGGCTGACGGCCACTTGGCCCGAGAGCACGCACGGGGCACGAAAACTCTAGGCCGGTATTTCCATGACGACAATGCCGATTTTCTCGCCACCGCGCCGCCTGCGGCGACCGCAAGGTTACCCATTGTTAACACCAGCGGCGCAAACTTGACGGTCAAGGCTCCGCCGTCACCACCGGCAGGAGCCGGGCGGCACGTCCTATGCATGACAGCGGGACAGAGGCCGCCGCCGGGTGGCGTCTTCCAGATCAGGCCGGGCGAAAGCCCTGCCCGAGCGCGACAGGGCGCTCCGAGAGAAGGACCCGGACGATGCAGAATTCGTTATATCCCACGGCCATCTGGACCGATCTGGCCGAAATGTCGCTCGGCCTGGAGCGGAATTACGGGCTCAGCCGGCTCAAGCGCAGCATGCTCGTCATGTTGGCGGGGTGGCTCGGTTACTTCGTCGTCGTGAGCATGTCGGTACGCGCCCTCAACAAGGTGACGGTGCCGTTGCTGGACATGCCGCTCGGCGTCTTCCTGGCCGCCCAGGGACCGGCCGTCATGTTCCTCGCCGCGCTCATCCTGCTGGTGAAGGCGTCAGGACGCGCGGGCGCCGCAAGCTGACCGCGGCCGATCGCGCTTCGCGCGGCGGGCCCGACCCATCACGGGACGGGGCGCGGATGCTCCGTCTCGACGTGTGATCTTATCCGCGGCTGCCGACGAACTGCATCACCACCTCGCGCCGATGCGGGCGCGAGCGGTGTTCGGCCACATAGATGCCCTGCCAGGTGCCGAGCGCGAGCGCGCCGCCGATCACCGGCACATGAAGCCCCACTCCCGTCAGCATGGCCTTTACATGCGCCGGCATGTCGTCGGGACCCTCGACGTCGTGAACCCATGGCGCATCGGCCGGCGCCAGACGGCGCAGCGCCGTGACCAGGTCGGTGCGCACGTCCGGGTCGGCGTTCTCCTGCAGCGTGAGCGACGCCGAGGTGTGCCGGATGAACAGGAACAGCGCCCCCTCGCCGGCGCCGACATCGGCAACGAACCGGGCCACGTCGCGCGTGATCTCGACAAAACCCTCGCCCGCGGTATCGACCGTCAGCGTCGCCGTCATGATCGTCGCCGGAACCGTCTCGGTGACGGCGGACATGCGGGTCATGGTGGGGCGGCCCATCGGAGCGCGCGGCCTCACGTTTTCTTCATGAAGTCTTTCTGCAGGTTGGCGAACATCTCGACCAGACGCCGCCAGACCTTCTCGACCGCCGCCATCATGCGATCGATGTCGGCATTGCGCGGCGGCTTGAGATCGCTGTCGCCGTCGCGGGCGACCGGCGGTATTGACGTCGCGGCGCCGGGAAGCGGCAGCCCGCGATCGAGCAGCGATTTCTTCAATGCGGCATTCTCGTTCTGCAGGCGCGCGATCTCGCCGTCCAAAGCGGCGCGCTCGTCGGGCACGGCGCGGCAAGCCCATCCCACCTCGCGGCGGTTGCACAGCGACAGCTGCCCGGACTTGAGATCGAGCCGGAGATAGCCGTCGTCGACCCGGTTGAGCTGGTAGCGGTTGTCTTCCGTGTCGGGGCTTTGCGCATGGGCCGCCGAGGCGAGCGCGCCCGCGACGGTGACCGCAAGAAGGTATCGGATCATGGTGCTCTCCGCCGCCCCATTAGGGACCCAGGTTTGAGGCGATGCCGTGGCGATTCGGATTCACCCCCGCGACGCCCCGCCGTTGCGATCCGTCGCCACGATGCCGGCGTCACGCAAGCGCGGGCCCGGATCCGGGTCCGTCGCGACACCGGCGGGACCGCGGCCGAGGCCCTTCCCCGAAGCTCCCAGCGGCCCGGTATCGGAAGTTATTTTTCTTGCAGGATCAATCATTTAGCTGAAAATCAACGATTCTTGACTCGCTCTGACCCAGTCAGTATGGTCCGCGCGGCCTTGAGGGGGCGGAACGTTCGAATTGGTCTTTTTGCACCGTGGGTGTCGGCATGATGAGCGACGACCCGGGCGGAAAAAGAGATCCGGACCGCCAGCTTTCCGACGAGGCTGCTCTCTCCGCGAGGCTCCGGCGTCTCGGCGACCGGCTCGCCCAAGATCGGGCGGGTCAGCGTTCCGAGCTTCCCCCCGACGCCAGGCCTGCCGCCGACGGTTCGGCGATGGCACGCGGCCTGCGGCTCTCCTCCGAGCTGGTGGCGGGCGTGTTGGTAGGAGCCGTGATCGGCTATATGCTCGATCGGTGGCTTGGACTCTCGCCTTGGGGGTTCATCGTGTTCGTGTTGCTCGGCTTCGTTGCAGGCATCCTCAATCTGATGCGGGCAGCCGGAGTTGCGGCGAATTCCGGCGACCGCGCACCCTGACGGCGCGACGCCGGAGATGATGACCTCGAGAAGGGACCGTTGCGGCCATGGCCGATCCGATCCATCAGTTCAAGATCGACGAGCTCTTTCCCGTCGTAAAGATCGCCGGACAGCAGATCCACTTCACCAACTCGGCTTTCTACATGGCGCTCGCGGTCGTCCTGACCGCGGCCCTGATGCTCGGTCCGACCGCCGGGCGGCGCCTGGTGCCGACGCGCATGCAGTCGATCGCCGAAATGTCCTACGAATTCATCGCCAATACGATCAGAAGCACCACCGGCGAGCAGGGACTCAAGTTCTTCCCGCTGGTGTTTTCGCTGTTCATGTTCATCCTCATCTCCAACGTGATCGGACTGATCCCCTTCGCGTTCACGGTGTCGAGCCATATCATCGTCACCGCCTCGCTGGCTTTGCTGGTGTTCTTCACCGTCATCATCTACGGCTTCTGGAAGAACGGCCTGGGTTTCCTCCGGCTGTTCGTGCCGCGCGGAATCCCGATCTATATCCTGCCGCTGATCGTGCTCATCGAGCTCCTGTCGTTCCTGTCGCGTCCGATCTCGCACAGCGTGCGACTGTTCGCCAACATGCTGGCGGGTCACATCACGCTCAAGCTCGTGGCGAGCTTCGTCACCATGATCGGCGCATTCGGGGTCTTCGGCTGGCTCGGCGCCACGCTGCCGCTTGCCTTCACGGTCGCGCTGACCGCGCTCGAGTTGCTGGTCGCGTGCCTGCAGGCCTATGTGTTCACCATTCTGACCTGCATCTATCTCAACGACGCCATCCACCCCGGACACTGAGCTCGCAAGTCCTTCATCCATCTTCAATCCAGTCCCTCTCGAAAGGAGTTTCATCATGGATCCCCTCGCAGCCAAGTTCCTGGGCGCCGGCCTAGCGTGCATCGGCATGGGCGGCGCGGCCATCGGCGTCGCCACGATTTTCGGCCAGTTCCTCGCCGGAGCCCTGCGCAATCCCTCCGCGGCGCCGGGCCAGACCACGACCCTGTATCTCGGCTTCGCGCTCTCGGAAGCCTTCGGCATCTTCTCGCTGCTGATTGCGCTTCTTCTCCTGTTCGTTCTCTGAGGCGTCGGCGGAATGATGTCCGCCGCGCGCCAGGGAGTGGCCGATGGCCGCTGAAAACACCACCGCACATACCGAAGCGCCGGGCTCCGCCCACAGCGCTTCCTTCCCGCCGTTCGAGCGCGAGACTTTCCCCTCGCAGCTCTTCTGGCTGGCGATCTGCTTCGTCGCGCTCTATTTGATCACGGCGAGGCTCGTGCAGCCGCGTGTCGGCGGGATCATCGAGAACCGGAAGAACCGCATTGCCGGCGACCTCGCCGAGGCGGACCGGTTCAAACGCGAAGCCGACGACGCGATGGCGGCCTACGAGAAGGCGCTCGCCGAAGCGCGCGCCCGCGCCCACGCGATCGCGACGGAGACCCACGACAAGCTTCAGGCCGAGGCGGAGCGTAATCGCAAAGCGCTCGACGATCAGCTCAACGCCCAGCTTGCTCAGGCCGAAAAGGCGATCGCCGCCACCAAGGCCGCCGCCATGGCGAATGTGCGCGGTATCGCGGTGGAGGCGGCGGTCGCGATCGTGGCGCGGCTGACCGGCGTGACCGCGTCCGAGACGGCGGCGGCCGCGGCGGTCGACGCGGCGCTCAAGCGCTGAGGGATGTGAAATGTCCGAGGAATTCGTGGGCGAGCTCTGGGTCGCGGTCGCATTCGCGATCTTTCTCGCCGTGCTGGCCAAGCTGGGCGTGCACCGCATGATCCTGGGCGTGCTCGACGCCCGCAGCGCCCGCATCAAGGCCGAGCTCGACGAAGCCAAGCGCGTGCGC
>DATBBS010000556.1:0-5146 GCA_036270895.1 Xanthobacteraceae bacterium | reverse complement strand
GAACACCCGCGCCGGCCAGCGCTTCTCGTCGATATTCTCGGCCACGATGAGCTGCTTGATCAGGCGGACCTGGTCATCGGTGTCCAAAATCGTGAAATCCGACTTGAGGCCGACCAGCTCGGCATGCCGGCGCAGGATCTTGGCCCCGATCGAATGGAAGGTGCCGAGCCAGGGCATGCCCTCGACGATCTGGCCCACCATGCGGCCGACGCGCTCCTTCATCTCGCGCGCCGCTTTGTTGGTGAAGGTGACGGAGAGCATCTCCGACGGCCGTGCGCGGCCGAGACTGAGGATGTGGGCGATCCGCGTGGTCAACACGCGGGTCTTGCCGGTGCCGGCGCCGGCGAGCACCAGCACGGGGCCGTCCAGCGTCTCGACCGCTTCCCTCTGCTCGGGATTGAGTCCCGCCAGGTAGGGAGCGCCCGAGGCCGCCCGCGCACGCGCCGCAATCCCCCCGATAGATGAGGCGGGCGGAGCCGGGGGCACGAATTTCAAAGGGTCGGCCAAGAGGTTGTCCGTGATTGTGAGAGTTGTCCGTCAACGCGCTTGCGCGATTCTGTTGGCGCTAAAATGGCATTCGGGGACGGCTTTTACGAGGGGAGGAATGAGGGCGGGCACGAATACCCTGCCGGATCGCGTGTCCTGGCTGGCTTTTCCGGCCGCGGACCGCGCCGCCGCCTAGCCCTTCGCCGGCATGGCGATCCGCCGCCCGGCCGCTTCCGGCCGCGGCAGGCGGGCATGCGAGGCCTTCATCTCGGCAAGCCGGCGGGTCACCTCGGCCGGGAAAGCGGCGCTTTTGCGCGCCGCCATGTCGACATGCAGCGACATATTTTCCGAGGTCGCCGCCACCCACCCGGCGTCGGCATGGAAGAGCTGCTCGAACGTGTGCAGCCGCTTGCGGTCGAAGTCGATGAGCTGAAACGTCACCCGTACCGGATCGCCCGCATGCAGCTCGCGCAGGTAGCGCAAATGGACTTCCGCCGTGAAGAACGAGTGCTTGCGCCGCGCCACATAGTCGGCGCCGATCCCGATGAGCTCGTAGGCCTCGTCCACCGCGCGGTCGAACAGCACGTTGTAATAGGCCATGTTGAGATGGCCGTTGTAGTCGATCCAATGGTCGTCGACCCGCATCACCGAGGAGACGAACGGCGCGAAAAACAAGGGTTCGAGGTCGACGCGGTCGAGCATGGCCTTTTCTCACCGCCATTATGCCAGGACCTGTGGCGGGAGTCCCGGCATTTCTCCTGTCCTATCCGTGTTTTGGCGTTTTGCGGCAGGCTTGCTAAAGTCTGCGCAACAAGCAAAAAGACACGCATGATGGCTTCGGTCACGGACACGCGGTCGCAAACACGCAACGGGGCGGTCGCGGCGGTGGTCGCCCAGCTCGCCGCAGAATTCGGCAACCGCCTCGTCACCTCGGCGGCGACGCGCGAGCAGCACGCCAACACCACCACCTGGGTCGAGAATCAGCCGGCCGACGCCGTGGTGTTCCCGCAAACCACGCAAGACGTGCAGCAGATCGTGCGCATCTGCGCGGCCCAGGGCGTGCCGGTGATCGCATTCGGGACCGGCACCTCGCTCGAAGGGCAGGTGAACGCGCCGCAAGGCGGCGTGTGCATCGACATGCGCGACATGAACCGCGTGCTCGCCGTCCACGCCGAGGACCTCGATTGCGTCGTGGAGCCGGGCATCACCCGCAAGGCGCTCAACGAGCAGCTGCGCGATCAGGGCCTGTTCTTCCCGATCGATCCGGGTGCCGATGCGTCGCTCGGCGGCATGACGGCGACGCGCGCGTCGGGCACCAACGCGGTGCGCTACGGCACCATGAAGGACAATGTGCTGGCCCTCAAGGCGGTGCTGCCCAGTGGCGAGGTGATCAAGACGGCGCAGCGCGCCCGGAAGTCGGCGGCCGGCTACGATCTCACGCGGCTGTTCGTCGGCTCGGAGGGAACGCTCGGCGTCATCACCGAGATCACGCTCAAGCTGCACGGCATTCCGGAAGCGATCGCGAGCGGCGTGTGCCCGTTCCCGTCGGTCGAGGCCGCTTGCAATACGACGATCGCGACCATTCAAACCGGCATCCCGGTCGCGCGGATCGAATTGCTCGACGAATTGCAGGTCAAGGCCTGCAACGCCTATTCGAAGCTCAGCCTGCCCGAGCGGCCGATGCTCTTCGTCGAGTTTCATGGGTCCACGGCCTCGGTGGCCGAGCAGTCGGAGCAATTCGGCGAGATCGCGCGCGAGCAGGGCGGCGGGCCGTTCGACTGGGCGACCCGGCCTGAAGACCGTACGCGGCTGTGGCAGGCGCGCCACGACGCCTACTGGGCGGGACGCGGCTTGCGGCCGGGCTCCCAGGCGATCGCGACCGACGTGTGCGTGCCGATCTCGCGGCTCGCCGCCTGCCTCACCGCCACCCAACGCGATATCGCCGCCAGCCGGCTGGTCGCGCCGATTCTCGGCCATGTCGGCGACGGCAATTTCCACCTCACGCTGCTGGTCGATCTGGACGACCGTGACGAGGTCGCGCGCGCCGAGGGCCTGTGCGAACGGCTGGTCGCGCGCGCGCTCGCCATGGAGGGCACCTGCACGGGCGAGCATGGGGTGGGGCAGGGCAAGATGAAGTATCTGGCGGTCGAGCATGGCGAGGCGGCGCTCGGCGCCATGCGGGCGCTCAAACGGGCGCTCGATCCGCATGGCATCATGAATCCGGGCAAGATTGTCGCGCCTTTATGATGAGGATGGTGCCGACATATAATCGCCGCTAAACAATATCAGGAAGCCGCTCTGTCCCCCGCATGGTGATTCCATTGTCGTAGCAGACATGATTCCATTGTCGTGACAGATAGTTGAGCCCGGGGGCCAGCGGGGCGTAGACGGGGCGCGGAGCACGCCGGTGCAGACGACGCTGCTTGGGTTGGCGGTCGCGATCATCGTGGCGCTGGTAGGCGCACTGGTCGGACCGCTGTTCATCGATTGGGGACGCTGGCGCGCCGGCTTCGAGGCCGAGGCGACGCGTCTCGTCGGCATGCCGGTGCGCGTCGCCGGCCACATCGACGCGCGCCTGCTGCCCACGCCGTCATTGCTTCTCAGCGACATCGAAGTCGGCGAGCCGGGCAGCGCCCCCAAGCTGCGCGCCCGCAGGCTCGGGGTCGAGTTCGGTCTCGGGCCGCTCATGCGGGGCGAATGGCGCGCCGCCCAGCTGCATCTCGATGGTCCCGAGGTCACGCTCGGGGTCGACGCCGCCGGCCGCATCGACGTTCCGCAGGTTTCGATCGGCTTCGATCCCGACCAGCTGTCGTTCGATCGCGTGGTGGTCGACGACGGCCGCGCGGTGCTGCTCGACGCGGCGAGCGGCAAGCGGCTGGTGCTCGACCAGGTCGGGTTCCGGGGCGACATTCGCTCGCTGGTCGGCCCGTTCAAGGGCGAAGGCGCCTTCGTGTCGTCGGGCCAGCTCTATGGCTACCGCGTCTCCGGCGGCCGGCGGGGCGATGACGGCGGCATGCGGCTGCATCTCAACATCGATCCGTCCGATCGTCCGCTCACCATCGAGACCGATGGAACTCTTTGGTTCGATCGCGAGCTGCCGCGCTACGAAGGCAATCTGTCGCTCATGCGTCCCGCCGGGCTTGCGCTCGCGAGCGGCAAGACCCTCGCCAACGACCCGTGGCGCGCCGTAAGCCGGATCAAGGCGACGCCCGGGGCCGCGCTGCTCGAGCAAATCGACTTCCAGTACGGTCCGGACGATCGCGCCATCAAGCTCGCCGGCACCGCCGAGTTGAAGTTCGGCGCCAAGCCGCAGTTCGAAGGGGTGCTGTCCGCCCGCCAAATCGATCTCGATCGCACGTTGCAGATGCCGGATTCGACGACGCGCACGCCGGTCGCGCTGTTGCGCAGCATGACCGACACGTTGGCGGAGTTCGGGCGTCCGCCGGTCCCGGTGAAGATCGGCATCGGGGTCGACAGCGTCACCCTCGGGGGCGCTTCCTTGACCGCGCTGCGCGGCGACATCGTCACCGAGGGCGACGCCTGGAGCCTCGACAATGTCGAATTCCGCGCCCCGGGCGCGACCCAGGTGCGCGCGAGCGGACGCCTCACGGTCGCGGCCGGAACGGTGGAATTCGCCGGCCCCGCCAGTCTCGATTCCGCCGATCCCAAGCTGCTGATCGCCTGGCTCGAAGGCCGGCGCGAGGTGACGCGCACCACCATCGGCGCGTTGCGGGCGCGCGGCGACGTGACGCTCGGCGCCCAGCGCCTGGCGGTCGAGCGCCTCAAGGCGGAGGTCGACCGCAAGGCGATCGAGGGGCGGCTCGCCTATGTGTTCGCGGCCGATCGGCGGCCGGCGCGCCTCGACGCGGCGATCAGCGCCGCCGAAATCGATCTCGACGGCGCGATTGCGTTCGCCAACAACGCGCTCGCCGGCACCACCTTCGAGCGCCCCGGCGAAATCGCCCTCGCGCTCGAATTCGGTCGCGCCATCTATGCGGGGATCGACGCCAAAGGCGCGACCGCGGTGCTCAAATTCGACGCGAGCGGGCTCGTCATCGAGCGCCTCGCGATCGCGGATTTCGGCGGAGCCATCCTCAGTGCGAGCGGCCGCATCGACACCACGTCGCCGTCGCCGCGCGGATCGGTGGCGCTGACCGTGGAGGCGCAGCGGCTCACCGGCGTCGCGGCGCTGGCGGCGAAATTCGTGCCCGAAGCGGCGGAGAGCGTGAAAAACCTGGTGCAACGCGCCGCCTCGGCAAGGTTCGCCGCCAAGCTCGATGTCGCGCCCTCAGGCGCCGCCCCGGGCGCGAAAACGTCGGCCAGGCTCGCCATCGACGGCGCCATCGCGGGTGTCCGCGTAAACATCTCGGCGGAAGGCAGCGGCGACGTCGGGACGCCGGCAGCGGCGGATATCCGCCTCGAGGGCCGCCTAGCCGCAGACGACGGGGCGGGTCTTGTCGCGCTCATGGGGCTCGATCGGTTTGTCGTCGTCGATCACCGGCCGGCGCAGTTCGCCCTGACGGCGAACGGGCCCGCCGGCGCAGACCTTCACGTCGATGCCAGGTTCGACAGCGCGCAATTCGACGCCGCCGCCAAGGGCGCGCTGCGCATCGCCAACGCGCTCCCGCATGGCGCGCTCGATGTGACATTCGGCGCGGCC
>DATBBS010000555.1:0-14443 GCA_036270895.1 Xanthobacteraceae bacterium | reverse complement strand
GCACATCGTGGCCCGGAAGGCTGTCAATCGCCACAAAAATCCCTAAGTTGCGGCCATGCCTAAAACATCCGAAAAACCCGCCGCAAAACCCGTTGCCGTCAAGGCCCTGGCCAAGGGCGACCATGTGTTTCTGGTCGACGGTTCCTCCTATATTTTCCGCGCCTACCACGCGCTGCCGCCGCTCACCCGCAAGTCCGACGGGCTGCAGCTCAATGCCGTGCTGGGCTTCTGCAACATGCTGTGGAAGCTCCTGCGCGACATGAAGCCGGAGGAGCGGCCGACCCACCTGGCGGTGGTGTTCGACAAGTCGGAAAAGACCTTCCGCACCGAGATGTATCCGGATTACAAGGCGCACCGGCCCGATCCCCCCGACGATCTGATTCCGCAATTCGCCTTCATCCGCGAGGCGGTGCGCGCCTTCGATCTGCCCTGCCTCGAGCAGGCCGGCTTCGAGGCCGATGACCTGATCGCGACCTATGTGCGTCTGGCCTGCGAGGCCGGCGCGACCGCCACCATCGTGTCGTCCGACAAGGACCTGATGCAGCTCGTGACCGACTGCGTCATCATGTACGACACCATGAAGGACCGCCGGATCGGCATTCCCGAGGTGATGGAAAAGTTCGGGGTGCCGCCCGAGAAGGTGATCGAGGTCCAGGCCCTGATCGGGGATTCGACCGACAACGTGCCGGGCGTGCCCGGCATCGGGGTCAAGACCGCGGCGCAGCTCATCTGCGAATATGGCGATCTCGAAACCTTGCTCGCGCGCGCCGGCGAGATCAAGCAGGAGAAGCGGCGCCAGACCCTGATCGACAATGCCGACAAGGCGCGGCTCTCCAAGCAGCTCGTCACCCTGGACCAGAACGTCAAGCTCGAGGTGCCGGTGGGCGACCTCGCGGTGCACGATCCCGATTACAAGAAGCTCATCGCCTTCCTCAAGGCGATGGAGTTCAACACCCTGACCCGCCGGGTCGCGGAATTTTCCGGCGTCGACGCCGGCGAGATCGAGCCGGACCCGAAGCTTCGGGTGGGCGTGCCTTCTTCTCTTGCGGTTGACGAGGAGGGCGCACGAAGCTCGCCGGGAGGGGCCAAGTCGGCGCCAGCGGGGCAAGCGGCGCCCCCACCCCGGGCCTCCCCCGCAAGCGGGGGAGGGGGTGCGGGTACGGCGCAAGTGGCCACGCCAGGAGCCGCCACCCCGAAATCGCTGGCCGACGCGCGCGTCGAGGCCGCGCGCCGCTCGAAAATCGACCGCAGCCGATACGAGACGGTGCGCACGCTCGATCGTCTCGAAGCGTGGATCGCCCGCGCGCGCGAGACCGGCTACCTCGCGATCGATACCGAGACCACCAGCGTCGATCCGATGCAGGCCGATCTGTGCGGCTTCTCGCTCGCGGTCGCCGACAACGAGGCCTGCTACGTGCCGCTCACGCATCGCCACGGCGGCGACGGCACCGGGCTGTTCGCCGGCGAGCGTGCGCCCGACCAGCTCGAGGAGACGCAGGCGCTCGCCGCGATGAAGCCCCTGCTCGAGGATCCGGGCATCCTCAAGATCGGACAGAACGTCAAGTTCGACTGGCAGATTTTTGCCCAGCGCGGCATCGAGATCTATCCGTTCGACGACACCATGCTGATGTCCTATGTGCTCGACGCCGGCAGGGCCGCGCATGGCATGGACGCGCAGTCGGAGCGCTGGCTCAACCACAAGACCATCCATTACGGCGACGTCGCCGGCACCGGCAAGGCGCAGATCTGCTTCGACCAGGTCTCGATCGAGAAGGCGACCGAATACGCGGCCGAGGATGCCGATGTCACCCTGCGGCTGTGGGAGGTGCTTCAGCCGCAGCTCGTCGCCAACCGCATGTCCACGGTCTACGAGACGCTCGAGCGTCCGCTGATCGCGGTGCTGGCCCGCATGGAGCGCCGCGGCATCTCGATCGACCGCCAGGTGCTGTCGCGGCTGTCCGGCGAATTCGCCCAGAAGGCCGGCGGGCTCGAGGAAGAGATCAAGAAGCTCGCCGGCGAGCCGCTCAATCCCGGCAGTCCGAAGCAGCTCGGCGACATCCTGTTCGGCAAGCTCGGCCTGCCGGGCGGCAAGAAGACCAAGACCGGCGCGTGGTCGACGTCGGCTTCCGTGCTCGAGGATTTGGCCGAGCAGGGCAACGAGCTGTCGCAGAAGATCCTCGACTGGCGGCAGGTCGCGAAACTGCGATCGACCTACACCGACGCGCTTCCCGGCTTCGTCAACCCGCGCACTCACCGCGTCCATACCTGCTACGCGCTCGCCGCCACCACCACGGGGCGGCTCTCCTCGTCCGAGCCCAACCTGCAGAACATCCCGATCCGCACCGAGGAGGGACGCAAGATCCGCCGCGCCTTCATCACCGACCCGGGATTCAGGATCGTCTCCGCCGACTATTCGCAGATCGAGCTGCGCCTCCTGGCCGAGATCGCCGACATCGCGGCGCTCAAGCAGGCGTTCCGCGACGGCCTGGATATTCACGCCATGACGGCGTCGGAAATGTTCGGCGTGCCGGTCAAGGACATGCCGGGCGAGGTGCGGCGGCGCGCCAAGGCGATCAATTTCGGCATCATCTACGGCATCTCGGCCTTCGGGCTCGCCAACCAGCTCGGCATCGCGCGCGAGGAGGCGGGGGCCTAT
The DNA here is from genome assembly GCA_036270895.1 of Xanthobacteraceae bacterium. GTDB lineage: Bacteria > Pseudomonadota > Alphaproteobacteria > Rhizobiales > Xanthobacteraceae > JAVDCA01. The sequence continues at coordinate 11,787 of DATBBS010000555.1, read as the reverse complement.
ATCAAGAAATATTTCGAGCGCTTCCCCGGCATCCGCGACTACATGGAGGCGAGCAAGGAGTTCTGCCGCAAGCACGGCTATGTGGCGACGCTGTTCGGCCGCAAGTGCCACTATCCCGACATCGTCAACTCGAACGCCTCGATCCGCGCCTTCAACGAGCGCGCCGCCATCAACGCCCGCCTGCAGGGCACCGCCGCCGACATCATCCGCCGTGCCATGATCCGCATGGAGGACGCCTTCGCGTCGCACAAGCTCAACGCCCTGATGCTGCTGCAGGTGCATGACGAGCTGGTGTTCGAGGTGCCGGAACGCGAGGTCGCCAAGACGATTCCCGTGATCAAGAAGGTGATGGAAGGGGCCGCGATGCCGGCGGTATCGATCTCGGTTCCGCTGCAGGTCGACGCGCGCGCGGCCGACAACTGGGATGAGGCGCACTGAGGGCGCAGACCGGGCAGACGTTTATCCTCAGGTTTTGTGGAAAGGCGCATTTCCCCGCATCTCGATCAATGCTACTAGGCCCCCATGGCCATCCCATCCCGCTCGCAAACCCGCAGCACGACATCGGCGCTGCGCCCGCTCCTCGAGATCGGCGCCGCGCGCGCGCGGCTGCGCGACATTATCCATCAGCGCTCCTTCGGCCGTGGCGAGATCAAGCTCGCGTCCGGCCGGGTGAGCGATTTCTATTTCAATCTCAAGCCCGCGATGCTCGATGCCGAGGGCGCGGCCCTGCTGGCGCAGCTCACCCTCGATGCGCTGGCGGGCGAGCGCATCGACTATGTGGGCGGGCTCGAGATGGGGGCGGTGCCGATCGCGGGCGCGGTCGCGCAGCTGAGCTTCATGACCGGCGCGCCGATGCAGGCCTTCTTCGTGCGCAAGAAGCCGAAGGAGCATGGCGCGAGACTCTCGGTCGAGGGCCTGATGCCGGGCGAAACCCTGCGCGGCAAGCGTGTCGTCATCGTCGAGGACGTCACCACCACCGGCGGCTCGGCCATGAAAGCGGTGGAGGCCGCGCGCGATGCCGGGGCGGAGATCGCCTTCGTGCTGACCATCGTGGATCGCGAGGAGGGTGCGACCGAAGCCTTCACGGCGCAGGCGCTCGATTTCCGCGCGATCTACCGCGCCTCGGAATTCCTCAGCCGTTGAGGCGGGGGCCGCGCGCCAGCACCCGGCGATAGAACGCCTCGATCTCCATGAGGGCGCGCTGCGGCGCAAAGCGCCCGAGGTCGTAGGGAATTTGCTGACGGCCGCGTTCGAGCGCGGCCTGGAGCGCGCCTGCCAGCCCCGGCTCGTCCTCAGGCTCGACCCATGAGACGCGCTCGTCGGTGACGAATTCGCGCGGGCCATCGGTCCGGGTGAGGACCAGCGGAAGCCCCGCCGCCATGGCTTCGAGGATCGCGAGCCCGAACGGCTCGAAGCGCGCCGCGCTCACGAAGACGTCGAAGGCGCGATAGAGTCCGGCGATCTCGGGCTGCGGCTGCAACAGCACGATCCGATCATCACCCGCCGCGTATCGGGCGAGTTCGCCGTGCTGCGGGCCATCGCCCAGGATCACGAGCGCCACCGGCTCGTCGCCGTGCGGGAAAGCCAGGCGAAAGGCGCGCACCAGCAGGTCCATGCCTTTCACCGGCATCAGGCGGCCGATGCTGCCGATCACCATGGTGGCGTGATCCACACGCCAGTCCTCGCGCAGCTCCGCGCGCTCCTCCGGCGTGGTGCGGGCGAGCGCGGCGTGCATGGCCGCCGGCAGCCAGTTCCAGATCACGGCGGTATCGCCACGGAATTCGGGTCCGATGCGCGCGCGTTGCCACGACGCCACCGCGATGAGGCCATCGATGTCGGCATGCTCGCGTGGCTCGTAGTCGATGTGCAGCGTCGCCACATGCGGGATGCCGAGCTTCTGTGCCACGCCGCCGATCCGGCGACCCGCCGGATTGAGATGGCTGTGCACGATGTCGGGCTTGAACCGGCCGAGCGCGCGCCGCGCGAAGGGGCGGTGCAGCCATGCCGGCAACCATGCCGGCATGATGGTCAGGCGGAGGCAGCCGGCGCCATGTTGCTCCGCGATTGCGGCGCTCGCCGCCGCGGTCTCGTGCTGGAATATCCGGGCGCAATCCGATCCAGGGTCCTGGATCACCACCTCGACCTGATGTCCGGCGCGCGCCTGTGCGCTCGCGAGCTCGACACAGTAGCGCTCGCTGCCGTAGAAGCCCTGGCTCAGCACCGCGTGCAGGATCTTCATGGCGCCGCAGGCCCGGCCATCATTGCGGTTTCGCGGCGCCGCGGCATGCTCCGCTTGCGCGACGCATGCTTGATGAGATGAGGACATCGGATCATGTCAGCCCGAGCATTTTCTCCGCATTGCCCCCGAGGATATTGGCCTTGTCGGCGTCCGCGATCGGGAGCCGGGTCACGTGCTGCGTGTCGGCGCCGATGAAGGGATCGTCGGTGCCGAACAGGATCTGCGAGGCGCCGACCGAGCCGATGGCCAGCATCAGGGCGGATTCGCCGAACGCGCAGGTGTCGTAATAGAAGCGCTTGCCATAGTGGCTGGGCAATTTGGTGATGTATTTGCGGCAATCGGGAAACAGCCGATAGCCATTGTCGAGCCGCTCCATCAGGACGATGAGGGCGCCCCCGGTATGCGCCAGGATGTAGGGGAAATTGGGGTAGCGCTCGAACACGCCCGCATAGATCAGCCGCGCCGCCACCAGGGTGGTGTCGAAGATGAGGCCGACCCGCAGCGGCAGCTCGAACTCGCCCATTTCCGAGGTGTCCCTGGGGAACATCGGGTGCTCGAACACCGGAAGCCGCATCGCGTCGATCTTCGCCCATAGCGGCTCGAAGCGCGCGTCATTGAGCGGCGGCCCGCCGATATTCGAGCCGATCGCGACGCCCTTCATGCCGAGCTCCCCGGTCGCGCGATCGATCTCGGCGAGCGAGGCCGCGACATCGTGTAGCGGCAGGCTGGCAAAGCCGATGAAGCGGTCCGGATGGGCGCGGCAGTCGCTGGCCAGCATGTCGTTGACGTGGCGCGCCATGCGGACCTGCGCGTCGCCGCCCCAGGGATAGACGCTCGGCGTCGACACGGTGAGAACGCGCCGGTCGATGCCTTTTTGGTCCATGTCGCGCAGCCGGTGATCCATGTCGAACATGTCGGGCCGGGTCCAGGCCAGCGTGTAGCCGTCATGGCGCATCAGCGTCTTGCCGTCGGGGGTCTGCTCGATGTCGAGCCGCATCACCCGCTTGAGCTCGTCGAGATAATGCGGGTCGACGAAGTGGCCGTGGATGTCGATCTTCATGCGGGTTCTCAGGGTAGGGCTAGGACGTGCGCGCCGGCGCGATCACGGCGCGGCATTCGCCGAAGCCGATGCGCACAGAGCCGCCGTCGCCGCCACAATGCGCCCGGAACATCACCTCGTCGCCGTCCTCCAGAAATCCGCGCTTCTCGCCGTTCGGCAGCGTGATCGGCTGGGTGCCGCGCGCGGTGATTTCCAGGAGGCAGCCGCGGCTGTCGTCCTGCGGGCCCGAGCAGGTACCCGTGCCGATGAGGTCGCCGATCTCCAGGTTGCAGCCGCTGGCGGCGTGATGGGCGACCATCTGGGCCACTGTCCAATAAATGGTCGAGAACGAGCCGGTGCTCAATCGCAGCGGCTTCTCGCCGGCGGCCCGCATTTTCTCTGTGGCGAGAAAAACATCGAGCGTGATGTCGAGCCCGCCCCTCTCGCGGTCGCCCGGCGCATCGAGATAGGGCAGCGGCGCCGGATCGCCGGCCGGCCGCGCAAAGGCCGGCACGCGGTAAGGCACGAGCGCCTCGGCGGTGACCACCCAGGGCGATACGGTGGTGGCGAAGTTCTTGGCCAGGAAGGGCCCCAGCGGTTGATATTCCCACGCCTGGATGTCGCGCGCCGACCAGTCGTTCAACAGGCAGAAGCCGAAGATGCGCGCACCCGCGTCCGCGATCGGCACGGGCTCGCCCAAGGGGTTGGGCGTGCCGATATAGAAGCCGAGCTCCAGCTCGTAATCGAGGTTGCGGCAGGCGCGATAGAGCGGCGCGTGCTCGGTCGGGCCCTTGGATTGGCCGAGCGGCCGGCGCACCGGCGTGCCGCTCACGCAGACCGACGAGGGACGGCTGTGATAAGCGACGGGAACGTATTTGTAGTTCGGCATCAGCGGATTGTCGGGCCGGAACATCTTTCCCGCATTGGTGGCATGAAACACCGAGGCGAAGAAGTCGGTGAAGTTGCCGATCTTCACCGGCACGAACAGTTCGGCGTCGGCGATCGGCGTGAGATATTTCTGAACCGCAGCCTGCCGGGCCGGATCGCTGAGCAGCCGCGACAGCGCGAGGCGCAGCGCCGACCACGCCGGCGGCCCGAACGCCATCAAGGCGTTCAAATGCGGTGCCGCGCAGGCGGCGGCGGCTTTTTGCGCGAGCCCATCGAACGAGGACGCGGCGGCGCCGACCGCAAAGATCTGGTCGCCGATCGCCACGCCGATCCTGGGCGCTGAGCCTTCGTGACGCACCCGAAAGGCGCCGAACGGCAAGTTCTGGATCGGAAAATCGCAATCCGGCGCATTTGCGCTCGCGATCCAGCTCTTGCGGGCGGAATCGTGCGTCTCGTTCAATTCACTCATGCGGCCGGCGTCCTGGCGTCATCGCGGCCATGGGAATAGCGGATTGACGCCGAAAATGCGACCCGTATCGAGGCGGAGGAATAAAAGACGTTCTGACCCGTTCAGCGCAGAGGAAGGGCCGCACGCAATTTCGTGTCGCGCAGGTAGAGGCCGCCCCAGACGAGGATGCCCCCGTAGACGCCAGACAGAACGTGTGTGAACAGTGGATCGCCGACGCGCAGGTGTGCGGCCACGGCACCACCGAGATAGCCGGTAAGAAGAATAGCGCCCAAGGTGGCGGTTCGCGGCGCCGCATAGAGCAGGGTGCACAGAAGCAGGAGGATGCCAAGCTCGCGGATCAAAATCTCGCCCTGGAATCCAATCTCGGCGCTGGCTTGCAGCACCACGGGCAACGCCAGCAGCTTCATAGCGGCGTCCAACAAAAAGAACGCAATGGCGACACCGCTCAATCCCCACCCCAGCCAATAAGACGTGCGGCGGGTACCCGGCGTGTGTGGCTGATCAGACATTTTATCCCTCCTGATGCCATCAGCGCGTGGGCTGTTGCCGGGTGACGATCATCCACGGGGTGCCGAAACGATCAACGACTTTGCCGAAGCGCGACGCAAACGGAGTGGATATCAGGCGCTCCTCGATCACACCGCCATCGGCAAGCGCGGCGAATTGGCGCTCCGCTTCTGCGTCGTCAGCCACTTGAAGAGAAAGCGAGAAGCCACTGAAATTCGTGTTTTCGCCGGCCCGGCCATCGGAAGCGAGCACAACGGTATCGCCGATGCGCAGCGCGGCGTGCATGACATTGTCTTTGGTTCCCGGCCGGGAGCCGGGAATATCGCCGAAGCGGACGAGCAATTCGATCTCGGCTCCGAGAGTCTTGCGATAGAATTCGAAAGCTTCCGCACATCGGCCATGGAAGAACAGATAAGGGTCGGCTCGCATCATGCATCTCCAACGCGGTGTTATCCTTGGATTGCGTGATCATAGCTGTGGCGGGTGGATTGTTTTGTACAAAAACGACAACTGCACCTCCTTGTGCAGAATTTTTATCGGCGTCTGTCCGGTCAGGCGCCTCAACGACCGCGTCAAGTGAGCTTGATCGAAGTAACCAGCATCGTGAACGACATCGAGAACAGGCGACCCGCTCCTCAGAAGATCGACGGCGAACCGGGCGCGCTGGATTTGGTGCAACTGGCTGTGTGTCATGCCGGTCGCGCGTAAGAAATGCCGTTGCACCGACCGTAAAGTCAGCGCCTGACGATCACCCAAAATGGCCGCGTCCACCGCCGGATCACAAGCGATCGCTCCATGCCGCGCGAGCCGCTGTACGAATATCTCGGCGTTCTCGAAGGTCGGGATCTCCCATGCGGCGCCCTCGAACCAGAAGCGGTCGTCCGCCGTCAGGGGAAGATCGAGACTATTGTGATCCATCAAGAGGGCCGTAGGCATTCGCGGCAGGTATGTTCCCAACCGAAAACGGATGGCGAACCATTGCCCGTTCGGCGGACAGTCAACCATCGACGGCGCGGTGACCGGGCCACGAAGGGTCACCCTGGTTAAGCCAGGCAGACGCGTCACCACCAACTCGAGATTGCCTTCGGCGATTGATTGAAACACACCGCCGGCAGCGCTATGGGAGCGCCAGACCCGTTCAATGAAAGGTGAATCCGAACGTCTGTCTTCAAACGTGAGGAACATCGATCGCGGTCCTTAGGGGAAGCCGATCTCCGGAATGGGGGCGGGTCGCGAGGCGAAACGATCGATGGGTTTCTGACCCTAGTTCAGGAAGCGCCCGCCATCCGAGATGATGATCGCCCCGGTCGTCACTTTGAGGTGGGTGACGCAAGCCAGGATCGCGCGCGCCACGTCGTCGGGCTGGACGATACGCTTGAGCGGCGTCGCCTGGGCGATCTTCTCCAGCTGGGCGGGACCGCGGCCGGCCACAAAGTCGGTGTTCACCGCGCCCGGCGACACGCACAACAGCCGGATGTCGGGCCCGAGCGCGCGGCCGAGCGCCATCGTCATGGTGTCGAGGGCGGCCTTGGCGGCGCAGTAGGCGACGCTGGAGCCCGAGCCGGTGAAGCCCGAGATCGACGACATGTTGATGACGACGCCGTCGCGGCTCGCCCGCAGGAGCGGCGCGAAGGCGCGGATCATCGAAAACGGGCCGCGCACGTTGGCGATCATGAGCGCATCGATGAGCTCGTCGGTGAGCGCCTCGAGGTCGTGATGCGGCACCGGCCTGGTGAAGCCGGCCGAATTGACCACGATGTCGGCCCGCCCATGGGCGTCGGCCACGAGCTTGGCGGCGTCGCGGATGCTCGCCGAATCCTCGAGCACGATGCGGATCGGCTGGTGGCCGCTGCCGGGCAATTCGCCGATGAGCTTGCGGGCGCGCTCGAGGCCCTTGTTGTAGCCGACATAGACGTGCGCGCCCTCGGCCGCGAACAGCCGCACCGTCGCGGCCCCGATGCCGTTGCTGCCGCCGGTCACGACCGCGATCTTCCCCTTGAGGCTTTCCGTCTCCACGCTCTGCTCCTTGGGTCGTCGGGTGGCCGTTACCTGGCGGAGTGGTCATGGCCCGCGACATCGGGCAATCCAGTCATCACAGTCGGTGTGGTTTGCGCCTTCACCAACGGCGCATCTTACGGAGTACCGGATGGCCCGCTTGCGCGGGCCATGGCGATTGCGAGACTGTCAGGCACGCCTCACTTCCCCGGGAAGCACCGCTTCAGCCCTTGCCAGCCCTCGAAATAGTCGTGCTGCAACTCAGCCGCCTCGACGGCGTAGCGGGTGAGCCGCATCGCGAAGCGGCTTTCGAACATGAACGCCATGGTGTCGGTGAGCTTGTGCGGCTTGAGCTCGGCATTCGACGCGCGCTCATGGGTCTCGGCGTCAGGGCCATGCGCCGTCATGCAATTGTGCAGGCTGGCGCCGCCAGGCAGGAAACCTTCCGCCTTGGCGTCATAGGCCCCGTAGAGCAGGCCCATGAACTCGGTCATGACGTTGCGGTGATACCAGGGCGGACGGAAGGTGTTCTCGCCGACCAGCCAGCGCGGCGCGAAGATCACGAAGTCGATATTGGCGACGCCTGCGGTGTCGGAGGGCGCGGTGAGCACGCTGTAGATCGACGGGTCGGGATGATCGAAGCTCACGGTGCCGATCACCATGAAGCGCGCGAGGTCGTATTTGTAGGGCGTGAAATTGCCATGCCACGCCACCACGTCGAGCGGCGAATGATTCATCTCGGCCGCCCATAGATTGCCCTGGAATTTCGAGATCAGCGTGCAGGGCGCTTCCTTGTCCTCATAGGCCGCGACAGGCGCGAGGAAATCGCGCGGATTGGCAAGGCCATTCGAGCCGAGCGGGCCGAGCTCAGGCAAACGCAGCGGCGCGCCGTAATTCTCGCAGATATAGCCGCGCGACGGACCATCCGGCAGCTCGACCCGGAAACGCAAGCCGCGCGGCAGCAGCGCGATCTCGCCCGGCGAGGTCTCCAGCATGCCGAGCTCGGTCACGAAGCGGGCGCGGCCCTGCTGCGGCAGGATCAGCATCTCGCCGTCGGCATTGTAGAAATAGCGGTCGGTCATCGACGCGTTGGCGGCGTAGATGTGCGCCGCCATGCCGGTCTGGGTCGCCACGTCGCCATTGCCGCCGAGCGTGACGATGCCTTGCACGAAATCGGTCGCCTTCTTCGGCATCGGAAACGGCGACCAGCGCAGCTGCGAGGGCGTCGCCTCGACGTCGTCGAACGGCGCGCTGCGGATCAATCCGTTATCGATCCGCTGGTAGGGGCGGTGCACCGCGGACGGACGGATGCGATAGGTCCAGCTGCGCCGGTTCTCGTGACGCGGCGCCGTGAAGGCGGTGCCGGAGATCAGTTCGGCATAGAGGCCGTAGGGCGGCTTTTGCGGGCTGTTGCGCCCGACCGGCAGCGCGCCGGCCAGGGCCTCGCTGACGAACTGGTTGCCAAAGCCCGGTTGGTACTGGAACGTGGCGTTGCGTAGCGCCTTGCCGCCGGTCTTTTGCGGCCTGGTTTCCCGCTTAGTCTTTACCTTGGCGTCCATGGGGTTTCCCCGCATATGCGTGGTAGTTACACTTGCAACCGACACCTTATCGGGTTCGCGGCAGCTTTTCTACGTGCAATCGGCGACGGGATCCCGGCTCAATTCGGCTTGTTCCGCCGGTGCGGCGGCACAGAGAGGCGCTGCGAATGGCGAGGCCGTTGAGCCAGTGGACCGCGACCGAGATCGTGGCCGCCATCGCGGCCGGCCGCACCACCGGCGAAGCCGTCATGCGCGCGTGCCTCGACCGCATCGCGGCGCGCGACGCAGACGTGGCGGCCTGGACCAATCTCGATCCGGATCGCGCGCTCGCGGCCGCACGCGCGTTCGACAGGAATCCCACAAAGGGGCCGCTTGCCGGCGTGCCGTTCGGTCTCAAGGACATCATCGACACGGAGGATTTTCCGACCGAGTGGGGCACGCCGATCCATCGCGGCCGGAGGCCCAGCCGGGACGCGGCCTGCGTGGCGCTCACCCGCCGTGCCGGAGGTGTGCTGCTCGGCAAGACGGTCACGACCGAATTCGCCAATCTGCATCCGGGCCCGACCCGCAATCCGCACGATCTCGCGCGCACGCCGGGTGGATCGTCGAGCGGCTCGGCGGCCGCGGTTGCCGACCACATGGTGCCGATTGCGCTCGGCAGCCAGACCACGGGGTCAACGATCCGGCCCGCCTCGTTCTGCGGCGTGTTCGGCTATCGGCCGACCCATGGCGAGCATCGCCTGCACGGCGTCATGGAGGCGTCGGGCTCGCTCGACACGCTCGGCATCCTGGCGCGTTCGCTCGACGACATCGCGCTCTATCGCGACGTGCTGCTCGGAATTTCGCCGCAGCCGATCGCGGACATCGCCAAGGCGCCGCGCATCGGGCTCTACCGACCGCAGATCTGGGACCAGGTCGAGCCGACGACCCGCGGGCTGGTCGAGGAAGCGGCGCGCAGCCTCGCGAAAGCCGGCGCGGAAATTCACGATGTGAAATTGCCCGAAGCGTTCGCCGGACTGAACGAGGCCCATCGCTGGATTTCGAGCTTCGAATTCGCCCGCACCTTCACGTGGGAAATCGAGCACCACTGGAGTGAGATCAGCGAGACCCTGCGCAATGGCCGGCTGGCCGATGGACTGTCATGCAGCTTCGAGCGTTACATCGACATGAAGAAGCTGGCGGAATCCTGCCGGCGGCAATTCGACGCGCTTTGGGAGGATTACGATCTCATGCTCACCGCATCGGCCTTCGGCGAGGCGCCGGTCGGCTGGAACACTTTCGCCGGTGCGCCTCTCTACATGATGTCGACCGCGCTGCACGTGCCATCGGTCTCGTTGCCGGTACTCAAGGGTCCGCGCGATATGCCGATAGGCCTGCAAATTTTCGCGCGCCGCCATGACGATCGCAAGCTGTTCGCCGGGGCGCGCTGGGCGTATCGTCAGCTTTCATAAAAGACCAAAGGGCGGGAACCGAATGGGAATGGAGGGGCAGGAAAAATTCGCCGGCTGGGCGGTGCATTTCCCGGGCAATCTGCGCTGGAGCAATGCCATGCAGATCGTCAAGGGCATGGCGCCCTACGGCGCCGTGGCGCTGGAGGAGGTCGATCGCATCGGCGATCGCCTCAAGGCGCGCGAGAAGGAGAGCGATCCCGATATCGCCTGGAAACAGGAATGGGCCGCGATGGCGGATCGCGTCGCCCAGGTCGCCGACACGGCGGCCGCTGAGGGCCGCGACGTCACCGCCGGCCATCACTACATGCGTGCCGCCAATTATTATTACAGCGCCGAACGCTTCATTCCGCCGGGCGACGAGAAGATGGCGATGTATCACAAAGCGCTGCGCTGCTGGCGCGCGGCGCTCGACCGCCTGCATCCGCAGATCGAGCGCGTCGAGGTGCCTTATGAGGGCCAGAGCCTGCCGGCCTATTTCCTGCCCGCCGCGGGGCCGGGCCGCAAGCGCACGGTGGTGCTGTTCGACGGCATGGACAATGCCAAGGAGATGAGCGTGATCTTCGCCGGGCTCGACTTCGCCAGGCGTGGCATCAACACGCTCGCGATCGACGGGTCCGGCCAGTCGGAGACCTTGCGGCTTCGCCAGATCGTGAGCCGGCCCGACTACGAGGTCGCGGGCCGCGCCGCCTACGACTTCGTGGCGGCGCGGCCCGAGGTCGATCCGCGCAAGGTGGTCGTGATGGGCTACAGCTTCGGCGGCTATCACGCGCCGCGCGTCGCCGGGATGGACAAGCGCTATGCGGGGTGCGTGGCGCTCGGCGCGATGTTCTGGGACATGCACGCCTGGCAGGCCGAGATCAAGGCGCGGCTCGCGGCGGACGCGCGCTCCAGCTTCACCTCGGCGTTCCAGTTCCGCTGGGTGATCGGCGCGCCCGACAACCCGACGGCGCTCGAATGGGCGAAAAAATTCTCGCTCGAAGGCATCGCGCAAAAAATCGAATGCCCGGTGCTGATCCTGCACGGCGAGAACGACCGGGTCGTGCCGCTGCAGGAGGCGAAGACGCTGTACGAGAAGATCGGGGCGAAGAACAAGACGCTGCGAATCTTCACGGCCGAGGAGGGCGGCACCGAGCATTGCCAGGTCGACAATCGCCAGCTCGGGATCGACACGGTGGGGGACTGGATACTCGCCAATACGTGACCGAGAATAGTGACGCCCGACCATGCGGACCGTGAGCACGACCGCAGCCAAAAAAAGAGATGGTTCGTTTTCTTCAGGGAGGAACGAGATGCTGTCGATCGTCCGATGGGGCTTGCTGGTCGCCGCCATGCTGGCGGGCCCGGGTGCGGCGCAGGCGCAAAATTATCCGGAGCGGCCGATCCGCCTGGTGGTCGCCTTCGTGGCGGGCGGCGCGACCGACACCCTGACGCGGCAGATCACCGAAGACCTGAAGGTGGCGCTGGGTCAGCCGGTGATCGTCGAGAACCGGCCGGGCGCGAACGGCTATATCGCCTGGAATTACGTCGCCAACTCCGAGCCGGACGGCTACACGCTGTTGATGGCCGAGAATGCGCTCGCCATCAGCCAGGGCCTGTTCAAGAAATCCGCCTCCTCGTTCGATCCGCTCAAGCAATATGACGCGGTCGCCCAGGTGGCGACC
>DATBBS010000554.1:0-5066 GCA_036270895.1 Xanthobacteraceae bacterium | reverse complement strand
CCGATCGGCGCGCCCTTGTCGTCGAGCACGTTGGAGACGACGTAGATATCGGGATAGCCGGCCGGGCTCTGGCGCCCGTGCTCCTGGTTGGGCGGCGGGTCGAGCTCGCCCAGCCGCCGGCTGAAGTCGAGCAGATCGTCGTCGGACAGTTTCTGGCCGCGAAACAGCAGCACCGAATGGCGATTCCAGGCCTGCTCGATCTGCGCGAAGCCCGCGTCGCTCAGCCGTCGCAAATCGACGTTGGAAATCTCCGCCCCGACGGCGGGCGTGATCGGGGTCACGGCGATGGACATCGTTGTCTCCGGCACTTGGAATTTCAAGGCACTTGGAATTTCAGAACGACCGCAGGACCAAATGATAGGTCGGATTGCGCGTCCTGCCAATGTGTGTCGCGGCGAGCGGATTTTGCTGCATAATCCGGGCCCGTTGCAAAAATATTGCAAATTTTCGCGGTCCTGCGCTTTTCTCTATCGGCAGGTCGGCGGGTTTGGCAAATGGTCGGCGGCCGCGCGGCCAGGCGAGCCGGCCGCCGCACGGGGAGACGTGGACATGTTTGCGTTTTTGTTGCGCTTTGTCGCGGTCGCGCTGGCCTGCGTGGCGCTGGCGCGTCCGGCCGGCGCGGAGGTCGCCCAGGTCCGCTTCGCCCGCCAGCTCGGCCTCGGCTACCTGCAGTTCTACATCATGGAGGACAAGAAGCTGGTCGAGAAGCAGGCGCAGCGGCTCGGCCTCGGCAACGTGACGACCCAATGGCTTCCACTCGGCACGCCGACGGCGCTCAACGACGCCCTGCTGACCGGCAACGTCGATTTCATCGGCGTGGGCCTGCCCGCGTTTCTCACCGTGTGGGACAAGACGCGCGGCAACATCAACGTCATGGGGGTCGCGGCACTCAACCGGCAGCCGGCCTTTCTCAACACCCGCATGGCGAACATCCGCACGCTGCGCGATTTCACCGACAACGACCGCATCGCGGTGCCGGCTCCGAAGGTTTCCGTGCAGGCCATCATGCTCGAGATGATCGCGGAGAAGACCTTCGGGCCGGGCAAGTTCGACGTGCTCGACAAGCTCACGGTCGGCATGAGCCATCCGGACGGAACCGCGGCGCTGCTTTCCGGCAAGCTGGAAATCTCGGCGCATTTCACCTCGGCGCCGTTCCAGTATCAGCAACTCGACAATCCCGCGATCCACAAGGTCGTCACCTCCTACGATGCGACCGACGGGCCCAACACCTTCAGCGTCGCGGCCACGACCGGACGTTTCCGCGAGACCAATCCGCAGATCTACAAGGCGGTCTTCGCGGCGCTCGCCGAGGCGAACGACTTCATCGCCAAGAATCCGCGCGAGACGGCGCAAATATTCCTCAGGATCGAGAACGCCAGGCTCTCGGTCGACTTCATCGAGAAGCTCATCACCGACCCGGATTTTTCATTCGCGCCGGCGCCCGAGAATGTGATGAAGATCTACCGCTTCATGCGCCGCGTCGGGGCGCTCAGGAACGAGCCGGCGACCTGGCAGGATCTTTTCCTGCCCGACATCCACGGCCTCGGCGGCAGCTGACCCTTCGGGCGCAGGCAAACATCACTCGGCCTTGATGTTGGCGTCCCTGATCAGCTTGGCCCACCGCGCCAGCTCCTGAGCGATCCGCTCCGCCGATTCCTCCGGCGTGCCCGCCAGCGCGTCGAAGCCGAAGCCTTCGAATTTCTGCCGCACGTCCGGCAGCGCCACGATGGCGGCGATCTCGCGATGCAGCCGCGCGATGATGGGCCTGGGCGTGCCGGCCGGCACCAGCACGCATAACAGCGTTTCGGCTTCCTGGCCGGCAACGCCGGCCTGCGCCATCGTGGGCACGTCGGGCAGCGCGGGCGAGCGTTGCGCGCTGGTGACGCCAAGCGCGCGCAGCGCCCCTGCCTGCACCTGCGCGGCGGCGCCCGGAACGCCGGTGAAGGCGATCAAGGTATGCCCGGCGAGCGTCGATTGCAGCGCCGGGCCGGCCCCGCTGAATGGCACATGCACCAGGTCGAGGCCGAGCGAGAGCCGGAACAGCTCGCCCGACAGATGCGGCGTCGTGCCGATGCCGGCCGACGCGAAATTGTAGGTGTGCGGCTTCGCCCGAATGAGATCGACGAGTTCCGTGACGGTCCTGGCCGCCACCGAGGGATGCACCACCAGCACATTGGGCGACGCCGCCGCGATGGTGACGGCGGCGAAGTCCTTGACCGGATCGTAGGGCACCTTGGCGTGCAGGCTCGGGTTGACCACGAAGCTCGAGCTGGTGACCAGGAGCGTGTAGCCGTCGGGCGCCGCACCGGCCGCGATGCCGGTGCCGATATTGCCACCCGCCCCGCCGTGGTTCTCGACGTAGAATTGCTCGCCCAGCCGCTCCGACAGCTTTTGCGCCAGCAGCCGGCCCATCACGTCGGCGACGCCGCCGGGCGCGAAGGGCACGATGACCCGCACCGGACGCGCCGGATAGCCCGTCCGCTCCGGCTGCGCGGTTTGCGCATGCGCGTCGGCGGCCAGCCAGAGCGCCAGCGCGGCGAGCGCGCCGCGAACCATCAACCTCATGAAATTCCTCGCCGGCGCGCGATCGCGTTGCGCCCTAATCGATCCTGATGTTGGCGCCCTTGATCACCTTGTCCCACTGCGGGATCTCTTTCCTGATCTGCGCCGCGAACTCGGCCGGCGTATTGGCGATGGGGTCGAGGCCGAGCCCTTCGAAGCGCTCCTTGATGTCGGGCAGCGCCACGATCGCCTTGATCTCGCGATACAGGAGATCGATGACCGCCTTCGGGGTGCCGGCCGGCACCAGCACCGCCTGCAACGTATCTGCCTCCTGATCCGGGAGGCCCGCCTCCGTCAGCGTCGGCACGTCGGGCAGAACCGCCACGCGCTTGCTGGCCGAGACCGCGAGGGCGCGGATCTTTCCGTCCTTGATCAGCGGGATCGCGGGCGGCAGCGACGTGAAGGCGATCGGCGTATGGCCGCCGGCGAGCGACTGGATCGCCGGTCCGGCGCCGCCGAACGGCACATGCACCAGGTCGAGACCGAGCGAGAGCTTGAACAGCTCGCCCGACAGATGCGGCGTCGTCCCGGTGCCGGCGGATGCGAAGCTGTATTTCCCCGGATTGGCCTTGATGAGATCGACCAGCTCCTTGACGGTCTTGGCCGGGATGGAAGGATGGACGAGCAGGATGTTGGGCGCGTCGCCCGCGACCGTCACCGGCTCGAAATCCTTGTAGGGGTCATACGGGATCTTGGCATAGAGGCTCGGATTGACGACATAGCTCGAGGACACGAACAGCACCGTGTAGCCGTCGGGCGTCGCGCGCGCCGCCTGCCCCATCCCCATGTTGCCGCCCGCGCCGGCGACATTCTCGACATAGAACTGCTTGCCCAGGCGCTCCGACAATTTGGCCGCGATCAGCCGCGCCACCACGTCGGTCGGGCCGGCGGGCGCGAAGGGCACGACGATGCGCACCGGCCTGTCCGGATAGGTGCCCGCCGTCTGCGCCCCGCATGGCAGGCCGACCAGCACCAGCGCCGCAAGGCCAGCAAGAACCCGGAGGCCGAAAACCCGCACCGCCGTCATGCCGACGGCACGCCACGCAAACACGCTTTTCATTCCATTCTCCGTGAGGCGATCGCTAGAGTATTGTTGTTCCGTCATGGCCGGGCTTGTCCCGGCCATCCACGTCTTAGTTCTTGCTCATGCATTAAGACGTGGATGCCCGCGACATAGGCGAGCGAAGCGACGCCGTTCTTCGAACGGCTATGCGCGGGCATGACGAAGCGCGGCTTATTCCACTCTGATCTTGGCGTCATGCACGACCTTCTCCCACTTGGTGAGCTCCACCTTGATGCGGGCCGCGAACTGGTCCGGCGTATTCACCACCGGCTCGAAGCCGACGGTGGCGAGCTTCTCCTGGACGTCGGGAAGCGCGACCACCCGTTTGATCTCGCGATAGAGCTTGTCGACGATCTCGCGCGGCGTGCCAGCCGGCGCGATGATCCCGGTCAGCGTGTCGGCTTCCTGATCCGCGATGCCGGATTCCGCCATGGTGGGCACGTCCGGCAAGGCCGGGATGCGCTTGGGCGCGGTCACCGCCAGCGCGCGTATCTGGCCGCTCTGGATGGCGGAGATCGCCGGCGGCACCGCGCTGAACACGATCGGAACGTGCCCCGCGATCGCCGCCCCGACCGCCGGCGCGGCGCCGGGAAACGGCACATGCACCAGGTCGAGGCCGAAGCGGATGCGGAAGAGCTCGCCCGACAGATGCGGCGTCGATCCGATCCCGGGGCCGGCAAAGCTGTATTTGCCCGGGTTGGCGCGGATCAGCGCGATCAATTCCTGCACGTTCCTGGCCGGCACCGACGGATTGACCGACACCACGTTGGGCGAAGCCGCCACCAAGGTGATCGGAGCAAAGTCCTTGACCGCGTCATAGGGCACTTTGGCATAGAGGCTCGGATTGACCACGAAGCCGGTCGAGATCACGAGCAGCGTGTAACCGTCGGGGGGCGTCTTCGCCACCATGCCGCTCGCGGTGTTGCTGCCGGCGCCCGGGACATTCTCGATGTAGAACTGCTGGCCCCAGCTCTCCGACAGCTTCTGCGCCACGATGCGCGCGATCACGTCGGTCGGGCCGCCGGCCGTGAAGCCGACCACGACGCGCACCGATTTCTCGGGATAGTTCTGCGCCTGCGCGGCGCCCGCCGGCCACAGGGCCGCCGCCAAGGCCAGCAGACGGATCAGTGCACGCATCGCTCCCTCCCCGTTTCCGGGTTGTGTCTTAAGTCATTTCTCGACGATCCGGCGAAGGCCGCCCGCCTCGAGGCTTCAAACTGAGCCTACCGCGCCCGCCGGTAAATCGCTATACGAACGCCCGAGGCATATCGCGCGGGCCCGCCCGCGCGCTACAATCGCCGCCCGCCCTCCTGGCTCTCACCAATCGACAAGGATTCTGCATGCCGGCCAAGAAGCTCACCCGTCAGGACCTGCGCGACGCCGCGGAGAAATACAAGAACTGGGGCAAATGGGGTCCGGACGACGAGATCGGCACGCTCAA
>DATBBS010000553.1:0-14682 GCA_036270895.1 Xanthobacteraceae bacterium | reverse complement strand
GCCAGGATCCGGTCCTGTCCGGCGTCAAGCTCATCGCGGAGCCGTGGGATGTCGGGCTGGGCGGCTACCAGGTCGGCCATTTTCCGCCCGGCTGGTCGGAATGGAACGACCGCTACCGGCAGACATTGCGCCGCTATTGGGGTGGCGAAGGAAACCTCATCGGCGACGTCAGCGGACGCATGACGGCCTCCGCCGATCTTTTCAACCACGACCGCCGCAGCCCGCTCGCATCGATCAATCACGTCACCGTGCATGACGGATTCACGCTCGCCGACCTGGTGAGCTATGGCGCCAAGCACAACGAAGCCAATGGCGAGGACAACCGCGACGGCGCCGACGACAACAACAGCACGAATTGCGGCCACGAAGGGCCGACCGACGATCCCGCGATCCTGAGCCTGCGCCGCCAGCTGCGCCGCGACCAGCTCGCCTGCCTGATGCTCGCGCAGGGCGTCCCGCACGTGCTGGCGGGCGACGAGGTGGGCAACAGCCAGGCCGGCAACAACAACGCCTATTGCCAGGACAACGAGATCGGCTGGACCGACTGGTCCGGTCTCGGCCGCGAGGGCGAGGACATGAGCGGCTTGATCGGCCGGCTCACTGCGATCCGGCGCCGCTTCCCGCAGATCCGCACCGGCCGATGGCTCGAAGGCCGTCGCCCCGACGGCTCCTATGGGGTGCTGTGGTTGACGCCGGAGGGCGTCGACATGACCGAGGAGGATTGGAATTTTCCGGAGGGGCGGTTTCTCTCCTACGTGCTGGCGCCGGCCGAGCCGAGCGGCGAGCCGGTGTTCATCGTTCTCAACGCCGCGCCCGAGCCGATCTCCCTCAAGCTTCCGGCCTTGCCGCAATATTCGCGCTGGACCTGCCTGCTCAACACCGCCGTCGAGGCGGCCGAGCCCGAAGCCTTCGCGTCCGCCGCCGACGTCACGGCGCCGCCGCGTTCGGTGCTGGTCTTCGCCGGTGCCGCATGACCGGGCACGGTCCCTTCCTCGGCCCCACCGGCACGACGTTTCGGCTATGGGCTCCGGCAGCGAAGACCGTCGAGCTCGTGGTCGACCGGCCATTGCCGATGCGATCGGAGAAGCCCGGCTGGCACGCACTCACGCTCCCGGGGCCGGGCGCGGGCACCCGCTACAAATTCCGCATCGACGGCGAGGTCGAGGTGCCGGATCCGGCCTCCGGTTTCCAGCCGGAGGATGTCGGCGGCCCGAGCGAGGTGATCGACCACGGCGCTTATGAATGGCGCAGCCCGGAATGGCGCGGCCGCCCCTGGGAGGACGCCGCCATCCTCGAGCTCCATGTCGGGACCTTCACGCCGGAGAGAAGTTTTCGCGCCGCGATCGACAAGCTCGACCACGTGGCGCAAGCCGGATTCACTGCCATCGAGCTCATGCCGGTCGCCGATTTCGCCGGATCGCGCAACTGGGGTTACGACGGCGTGCTGCTCTATGCCCCGGACAGCGCCTATGGGCGGCCCGACGACCTGCGCGCGCTGGTCGATGCGGCGCACCAGCGCGGCCTCATGGTGCTGCTCGACGTCGTCTACAACCACTTCGGGCCCGAGGGAAACTACCTCGGCCGCTACGCCCCGCAATTCTTCACCTCGGGCGCCACGCCCTGGGGCCAGGCCATTGACTATCGGGTTCCCGAGGTGCGCGCCTTCGCGATCGACAACGCGCTGCACTGGCTGCAGCATTATCGTTTCGACGGCCTGCGGCTGGATGCCGTTCACGCCATCCTGGAGCGCGGCGAGCCGAGCATGCTCGACGAGCTGAGCCGCGCCGCCGGGGCGCTGGCGGGCGCGACCGGCCGCGCCATCCACCTCGTGCTCGAGAATGACGACAACCACGCGCGCCTGCTCGATCCCCGCACCGATCCGCCGCGCGGGCGCTATCGCGCGCAGTGGAACGACGACTATCACCACGCCTGGCATGTGCTGCTGACGGGCGAAACCCACGGCTATTACGGCGATTACACCCAGCCGCTGGACCGCATCGTGCAGGCGCTGTCGTCCGGATTCGCCTATCAGGGCGAGCCGTCAGCGCACCGCGACGGCAAGCCGCGCGGTGAGCCGAGCGCCGAACTTCCGCCCACCGCCTTCGTCGATTTTCTGCAGAACCACGATCAGATCGGCAACCGCGCGCTCGGCGACCGCCTGGAGTCGCAGGTCGGCGTCCCCGCCATGGAAGCCGCGCTCGCCGTCATGCTGCTCGCCCCGCAGCCGCCGCTCATGTTCATGGGCGAGGAATGGGGCTCGGTGCGGCCCTTCCCGTTTTTCTGCGATTTCAAGGGCGCTCTCGCCGAGGCGGTGCGCAAGGGACGGCGCGCGGAGTTCAAGAGCGCCTACCAAAAATTCGGCGACGAGATCCCCGACCCGCTCGACGATCGCACGTTCCGGTCCGCCACGTTGGACTGGGAGGAAAACCGCAGCGAGGCGGGTCGCCGGCGCCTCGCCTTGGTGCGCGAATTGCTGACCTTGCGGCGCGACCGCGTCGTGCCACTGCTCGCCGGCATCGGCTTCGACGCGGGCAACCGTCGCGGCTCGGTCATCACGGCGGCGTGGCGGACGACGGACGGCCGCCGGCTGCGGCTGCTTGCCAATTTGTCCGATTCAACCTCGGAACGGCCCGCCGAGTGGAGCGGCGGCGCGCCGCTCTGGGGCGGCGAGCCCGCCGCGACATTGCCGCCATGGTCGGTGTTCTGGAGCGTCACGGCGCCGGACCGGCGCGCCCCATGACGCCGCCCGCCATTCCGATCGCGACCTATCGGTTGCAGCTGACCGCACGCTTCGGCTTCGACGACGCGGCGAAGATCGTTCCCTACCTGCGGGCGCTCGGCATCAGCCACGTCTATGCGTCGCCGATCCTGCAGGCGCATGCCGGCAGCACCCATGGCTATGACGTGACCGATCCGACCCGGCTCAACCCCGAGCTCGGCGGCGACGACGCCTTCGCGCGGCTGGACGCGGCCCTGCGGACAGCGGGGCTGGGCCTCATCGTCGATTTCGTGCCCAACCACATGAGCGTCCATCACGCCGACAATCCGTGGTGGCTCGACGTCCTGGAATGGGGCCAGGCATCACCCTTTGCGGTTTCGTTCGACATCGACTGGAACGCCCTGCCCGGCCGCCCGCGCCTGCTCATTCCCGTCCTGGGCCGCCCCTACGCCGAGGCCCTCGCGGCCGGCGAGATCGAGCTTCGCTACGACCCACGAGAAGGCAGCTTCTCGGCCTGGTATTTCGAGCATCGCCTGCCGGTCGCGCCGGCGAGCTATCGCGCCATCCTGCGGACCGTCGTCGCCGCCAGCGGCGCCGGCGCGCAAGCGGCCGGCCGCGCGATTCTCGACCTCGTGCACGCGCAGGCGGGTCCTCCCAACCGCCGCGAGGCCGCCGCCCTCAAAACGGCGCTCGCCGCCATCCCGGGCGCGGCCGACGTCATCGCGGCCGGTCTCGCCGCCTATCGTCCGGCACGCCCGGAGGGAACGCGTGCGCTGCTTCGCCTGCTCGAGCGCCAGGCCTACCGCCTCGCGGATTGGCGGCTCGCCAACCAGCAGATCAACTACCGGCGGTTTTTCGACATCAACACGCTGGCCGGGCTGCGGATCGAGGACTCCGGCACCTTCGAGAAGCTGCACGCGCGAATTGCCTCGCTCATCGCCGACGGCGCCGTGACCGGCCTGCGGCTCGATCACATCGACGGGCTGTCGGATCCAGCAGGATATTGTGCCCGTCTGCATGATCTCGTGGGCCGGCTGCGGCCGGAGGCCCCCGAACCGTTCTACGTCCTGATCGAAAAAATACTGGGCGAGGACGAACGCCTGCCGCGTTTCGACAATGTCGCCGGTACGACCGGCTACGAGTGGCTCAACGTCGTCTCCCATGTGCTGGCCGACGCGCGGGGATTACCGGCCCTCGACCGCCTGTGGGGCGAGATCGGCGGCACGCGTCCCTTCGAGGCCGTCGTCACCGAGGCAAAACGCGACACGATGCGGTCGCTGCTCGCCAGCGAGTTCGCCGCGCTCTGCCGGATGCTGGAGCGGATCGCGGCCGGCCAGCCGGCGACGCGCGATTTCGGTGCGGAACGGCTGCGTGCGGGACTCACCGCCTTTGTGATTCAATTTCCGGTCTACCGCACCTACGTCACCGCGGGTGGCGCGAGCGCCGCCGACCGCCTCATGATCGATCGCACCATCGCGGCGGCGCGCCAGCAAGCCGATGCGCCCCCCGGCGAGGTCTTCGGCTTCCTGCGCGACCTGCTGACGCTCGATCTCGTCGCACCAGGGCGCGGCGGCTACAGCCGGACGCGCGCCCTGCGCTTCGTCCGCAAGCTCCAGCAATTCACCGGTCCCATGATGGCGAAGTCGCTGGAGGATACCGCCTTCTACCGCTTCCATCGGCTGCTGGCCTTCAACGAGGTCGGCGGCAACCCGGCGGCCGGCGGCCTCGGCATCCCGGCGTTCCACCGGCTCATGCGAGAGCGCATCGAGACGCAACCGCATGGGCTCACGGCGACCGCGACGCACGATACCAAGCGCGGCGAGGATGCCCGCGCGCGGCTGCTGGCGTTGAGCGAAATTCCCGGGGATTGGGCCGCGGCGGTCGCGCAATGGCGATCCGCCAATGCGCATCTCATCCGGCAGACGGGCGCGCGGCGCGTCCCCTCGGCGGCGCACGAATACATGCTCTACCAGGCGCTGGTCAGCGCCTGGACGACGGGCCACGACAGCGAGCTGGTCGCGCGCCTGCAGGCCTACGCACTCAAGGCCGCCCGCGAGGGCAAGCAGGAGACGAGCTGGCTCGATCCCGACGAGACTTACGAGAAGGGCCTGACCGGCTTCATCGCCGAGATGCTGAAGAACAAGCGCTTCGTCGACGACGTAGATCCGTTGGCGCGGCGCGCCGCCCTCTTGGGCGCCCTCAACTCGCTGACGCAGCTCGCGCTCAAGATTGCGATACCGGGCGTGCCCGATTTCTACCAGGGATCCGAATTCTGGGACCTTTCCTTTGTCGACCCCGACAACCGCCGTCCCGCCGACTTCGCGGCGCGCGCGTCGGCGCTCGCGGCTTGCGACAGCACCGCTGGGCACACCCTGGTGGAAAGCTGGCGCGATGGCCGCATCAAGCTTGCGCTCACCAAGCGCCTGCTCGCCTGGCGGCGCTCGCTCGCCGACGTGTTCACCCAAGGGGACCATCGGGAGCTGCCGGTGGAGGGCCCGCATCGCGAGCACGTCATCGCCTTCGCCCGCGGCTACCGCAACGACGCCGCCATTCTGGTCGCGGGCCGGCATTTCGCGCCACTGACCGACGGCGGCCGGCGCTGGCCGCGCGCGGAGGACTGGCAGGGCCATGTCGTGCTGGATGGATTCTCGTTGACCGGCGGGACTGCCGGGACAGGGGGCCGGCTCGCGCTCTCGCAGGCGTTCGAGAATGTGCCGGTGGCCGCATTCAGGGCCAGCACGGGCAGGCGCTGAGAGCTGGAAGGGACAGGCCGTCCGGGATCACGGCCGGACGGCCCGGCGGACGTTGTGCCGACTCACCGGCCGGTTCCCTCCCCCCGCTGCACAATATTTGCCGTGCGATTCGCGCAATCGCAACAGGTTTCAATGCTCGATTATTAACAAACCGGTAATCTTTGGGGACTGCGGGTCCCCGATTCGGGATGGGCGCCGATTTGCCGACGAGAATGCGCTATTCCGCGTCCTTGCCCCGGTTGACGAAGCTGGCGTTGCCGAGCCCGGTGCCGATGGTGAGGATGGCCCACCGCTTCACGTCCTGCATGACGGGCACTTCGCTCAGGCCCTGAACCACCGCGTCATTGTGGAGCAGGACGGTGGTGTCGTGCTTGCCGATGGTGGGAATCGCTTCGCGCAGCGCCGAAGGCAGATGGAAGCCCTTGCTGGCCCAATTGCCGGGAAGATTCTGCACACCGCGCGCGATCGATCCATCGTCCTCGATCATGCCGGGGCAGCCGATCCCGATGAAGGGCGCAAGGCGCAATCCGTCCTTGTCGGCGACGCCAATGAGCTTGTCGAGCATCTTGGCGAGCCGTTCCACCGCCTCGTCGCGCTTGGGCTTATCGTCGGCATGGCGCCACAGCTCGAACTTCTCCACTTCCGCTTTCGACAGATCGGACGCGCGTTTGAGGTTGAGCGTGACGATCCCGGCGCGCATGTTGGTGCCGCCGATATCGACGCCGAGGATCGCGTCAAAGCCCTTGAACATCCAGGACGGGGCGAGATGCACGGTGCCGATCAATCCGGCCTCGTGCGGAATATGGCGGATCGGCTGGATCGCCACGTCGATGTCCTGGGCTTTCAGGATCACGCTGGTGCGCCCGATCGCGAGCTCGCCGACGCGGGCTTCCCGGAATCCGCCGCCGATCGCCACACGTTCGACGCCGCGCCAGCTTTTCAGCTTGACGAACTGGGAAATCACCAGGGCGAGCTCCTGCGCGAATTCCTCGATCGCGCCGTGCAGCACGCCGGCCGCCTCCGGATCGCCCTCGGTGAGGAGCGTATCGAGCGTCTTTTTGCTGATCTTCTCGCTCGGCTCGTCGCCGAACGGGTCGTCGCCATGCTTTCGCAACACTTTGCGCCAGTTTTCCAGCATGGCGCGAAACGCGCCCTTGTTGGCATTGTCGCCGAGAAATCCCTCGTCGCCGCGCAACTCGAGGCTATAGCTTGCGACCTCGACCGCCGGCAGCCGCTTGGCGCCGTGGGTCGCGATCGTCGGGCTGATGGTTGACGTATCCGTCATCGGACTCCCTCTGTGCCGCATCGTTAGACAACCGGGAAAGCCCCTGAAGGTTTCATGGCGGATTTTTGGGCCGCCCTGCCCTAACCAAAGGTGAGAACCCGCCGGGTCGGCGCCACCTGCAGCCGACCGCACGTCGCACGGTGAATGGAACGTTGCCGGCGCTATTTCGTTAGAATCCGCGCAGGGTTTCGGCTCGCCTGTCTCGCAAAGTCGGTTTTGGCGGAGCAACGGAAATGCAAATCGAAGCGCTCAAGCGGGTGCAGCTGCCCGTCCTCAGTCATCGGGGACGATGGCTCATCTGCTTTCGCGGCAAGCGCGCCGAATTCGTCGACCGTGAGTCCGCGCTCCGCGAAGCCATCGAGCAGGCCTTTCAGTGCAGCAAGAACGGCTCGCCCACGGAGGTGATCTGCGTCGATGACAACCTCACGACCGAGGTCGTGTGGACCTACGGCGTTGATCCCGATCCTCCGTCCGCCGAGCGCGAGCCCGCCAGGCTCCACCTCGGCCCGCGGGCGACCCGCCACTCCCTGCCGCCGCCCCCAAGCCGGACGATGCAGGCTGTCCGCCTTCGCGTCGCCGGCCGAAAATCCAAGGAAAATCGCCGGGCCGGGTAAGGCGCGTCTCAGCCCGCCTTGCGCCGGCTTCTCGGTTTCCGCTTCGGGGCAAGCTTGTGGATCGTCGCGGTCTGGCCGGCGCTTTGTCGCAGGGCCGTCTTGAGATCGGTCGGCCGGTTATGCTTGCGCAGAAGGTCGCGGAAGGCCTCGTCGGCGAGCTCTTGGAAGTCCATCATCCGGTCGCGCCCCAGCAGATCGACCGCTTGCCAGGTCTCATCGTCGAATTGAACACGTTTGCCGGGCATGGTGGAAACACAACAAAGATCGCCGGCCCGCGGTTCCCACGGCGCGCAGCTATGCGGCGCGGCGGCGCATCAATCTTGCGGGATCATGTGCCCTAATAGCCGCCCACGATGGGGAGGATCTCGCCCGTGATGTAGCTCGAGCAGCTCGGCGCCGCCATGAACACGAAGGCGGGCGCGATCTCTTCGGGCTGGGCGGCGCGCTTCATCGGCGTCCGGCTTCCGAATGTGGCCACCTGCTCGCCCTGCCGATCGGCGGGGTTGAGCGGGGTCCACACCGGGCCGGGCGCGATCGCGTTCACCCGGATGCCGCGATCGATGAGCTGCGCCGCCAGCGACCGCGTGAAGGCATGGATCCCGCCCTTGGTCATCGAATAATCGAGCAGCTCCTTGCTGCCCTTCATCGCCGTGACCGAGCCGGTCATCACGATGGCGCCGCCGCGCCGCATATGCGGGACCGCCGCCTTGGCCATGTGGAAATAACCGTAGAGATTGGTCTTGATGGTGCGGTCGAAATGCTCCTCGGTGAGCTCTTCGAGCGCCCGGGCATGCTCCTGAAAAGCGGCGTTGTTCACGAGTAGATCCAGCTGCCCGAAGGCTTCGATGGTCTGATCGACGGCGGCCTGGCAAAAACCCGGATCGGCGACGTCGCCCGCCATCAGGACACAACGGCGGCCTTCCGCCTCCACGGCGCGCTTGGTTTCTCGCGCGTCTTCGTGTTCATCGAGATAGGCGATCGCGAGGTCCGCGCCCTCGCGCGCGTAAAGGACCGCGACCGCCCGCCCGATGCCGGAATCGCCGCCGGTGATCAGGGCGACCATGCCGGCCAGTTTCTCCGAACCCTTGTAGTGCGGCGCCGTGTACATGGGCCGCGTTTCGAGCTCGGCTTCGAGGCCGGGCTTCTCGAGATGCTGCTTAGGGAAGGACGACGGATAGGCGCGCGCTCCCGCCTGCATGGCTTCGGGCTTTTTATCCTTGGGCCTGCCCGCAGCCTTCTCGGTACGGTCGACGTTTTTCTGAATCTCGCGACCTTGCCGCGCAGCGCGTTCCGCGGTCTCGGAGAAGGCCGTGCGGCGGTCGGAAGATTTTCTCATGGGCCATTCCGGAAATTTGCATTGCCGCGTTGGGCGACAGTTAAACGAGGCGATGTTGCCTCGGCATCTGTCGGACAACGGCCCGCAAAACATCCAGTTCCGGCAGAAGCGGCGGCCGCCCCCTCAGCATCCGCTCGTGGGCTGCGGACCGAGGCGGCCGGCGCCCCCCGCCTGCCATTCGGCCGAGCTCGTTCCGAGCGCCGTGTGCCAATTCGATTCCGCGATCAGGCGGTGAATTTCCGCTTCCTCTTCCCCAATGCGCCGATCGAGAAATTCGCGCTCGAGCGTCGTCAGGGGCGTCTTCAACAGCGACCGGTAGCGGTTGATATTTTGTCGATGCACAAGAAAGCGGACAGTGTTTTCGTCGGGCATGGCTGAAACCCCCGTCAAATGCTGCTGGTGATCGGCTGAGGTGTTTAATGAGATAAGTCAGCATTGCTGCGTCGGTTCCGCGTTCCCATCTAATTATCGGGCATGCCTAGGTTTTTCGCTCATCGCACAATCATTGGGCAGGCAGATTTGGATGGGGCCGATGAATTTGCAGTGGGGCTTGCCGGGGCGCCGGCGGAACCAGAGCCGCGGTCGGCTTGTTCAACCTGCGGGGGCCTGCTTGCAATGGAGAACCATCATGCATCGCCCCCGATATATTGTCCTCAGCCAAGACGGCGAATGGAGGATTTTGCGGCGCGGGCGGCGCTATTGCGAAGCTTACGCCACCAAGACGGAAGCCGTCATTGCGGCCATCGAGGTTGCCGAAAAGGACGGCCACGCCGGGCAGGAAGCCGAGGTCATGGTGCGACATGAGGATGGCCGCTTCCTGATCGCCTGGATGTTCGGCCACGATCTGCATGCCGGCGATGCGGAGCGACCTATGGCGATGCCGCGACCATAGGAACGCCGCGACGATCGGGAGAAGGCCATGACGAGCCGCAACGCTCCCTCATCAAGTCCCGCGCCCAAGCCCTCACGACGCCCGGCCGCGCGTCGACGAAGCGTCGAGAGCGATCGGACGTCCGACGAAGCCGATGCCGGGCAGGAGCGATCGAGCATCGAACGTGTGCCGGCGGATGACCGCGAACACGAGGAGATCGGTCCGCAAGCCGGCTATGGCGGCAGCGGGCCCGATCAAGGCGAAACCGAGCACTGACGGAAATTCTGCGGCCGCGCGCGGCGCGTCCCGCCTGGCGAGACGGCCGATGTGCCGCAGAGGCATCCGCGTGAGGCGGCGCGTCGCTTGCGCGACGCGCCGGAAGATCTCCACATCAGCAGCCGGTGCCAGTCCCGACGCCGGCCGTCGAGCCGGTGCCGGTGCTTCCCGAAGGCGAGGTCTGGAAAGTCCCCGTCGTCGGGTTATTGGGGTTGGGTGTGGTGTTGTTGAGCGTGGACGACTGGCCGGTTCCTGCCGTCATTCCGCTTCCCGTCGTTCCGGCTCCGCCGAGGCCAGCCGAGCCCGAACCGCACGGCCTGTTGTTGAGCGTGCTGTTGTTGTTGAGCGTGCTGCCGTTGTTGAGCGTATTGGGCGACGTCTGCGTGCCGGGCGCCGTGGTGGTGCCGCCGCTGGTCGAGCCGGAGGACATGCCGCCGGCACCTGTGCCGCCCGCGCCACTCGCCCCGCTGGCGCCGCCGGCTCCTCCGCCGCCCGCGCCCTGTGCGACCGCCAAGCCGACGCTGCCCGCGAGGAATAACGTTGCAAGCGACGTGAGGCCTAGTTTCTTCGAGATCATGTCGTGGTCTCCTTGAGCTTTTGTGAAACGCGCCATGTGGGGCCAACGTTCGCCCTCTCGCGCGGTTCCGAGACCTTTGGGGCATCGCTTGCGCGCCGATGACAGCGCGCACGGGCGCCAAATATACGCGAGGACCCCGGCCGGCCACGGCCGAGGTCCCCGATCAGCCTTGCGGTCGTGACGACCGCAAAGCCAATTTCTGTCGTATCGCGTTCGGCGGAGTCCTACGCGAGCTCAGTTATGGCCCTGAAGCTGCTGGTCGCGCGGGTTGTCGAGGTCCCAGCCGTTCGGGGCAAGGCTCGGATTGGCGCGGTCCGCGCCGTAGGAATAATAGCTGCCGGCGCGCCACGGCCTGCCGTAGCCATACCCATAGCCGTAGGGTCCGATCGGCGTCACGGCGTCATACGCCGCATAGGCTCCGTCGTAGAGGGGGGCCATCGCGAAGGTGGCGCCATACGGACTATGTGCATTGTAGGCGCTTCCATGGGGAGGAAAGTCCGCAGCCGTTGCCGGCAACGCCTGCGTAGCCATGATTCCGACGGCTCCGAGCGCGAGCCAAGTCCTTTTGATTGATGGCATGGCACGTTGCTCCTTGTTGGGGTTCATTTCTCTTGGTGACTGGCATTGGGACGCCGCGGTGCGAGCGTCCTCTCACCACCCAACAAACGGCATCGGCAGAGGCTCCACTTTCGCGTGCCAAATTTTCGCAACCATTCGAAATATCGCCATATCGGCCGCGCCTCCCCACGCGGGCACCTTCACGTCGCTTTGCTTGTCCGTCGAGGGTCGCCGGCCGCATAACGTCCGCATAAAAAAGAGCCCCGGCGCGCCGGCCGGGGCTCTTCGGTTACATCACAGCGACAGGTGGATTATTCGATAACTCTCACCACACGCCGCGTTCCCGGATCAACGATCACGCGCCGGTCGTTCACATAGGCATACACATACTCGCGGTGCCTCGGGATGGAATACACGTGGACGGTCCGCGGTAATGGCTCACCCACGACGATTTCGTCTCTCACCCGATCATAGCGTCGCGGATGCCCGGTCACGAAACCCAGCACGTCGCCCGGGAACTCCACCGCCGCGCCGACCGTGCCGCCGACGGCGCCGCCGATCGGGCCGCCCGCGCGATAGCCCTCGCGATAGCCTTCCTGGGCCGGAGATTGCGCGGCCGCCAGTGCTGGCCACAGCGCGGCCGCAGCGACAACACCCGCAATGAGTTCCTTCCGCATGACGTTCTCCTCTTTCCGTTGACGTCAGAGGGGATAACGCGCGGTCATAAGGCGCAGTTCCGCACAAACCGCCGGCAGGAACCCGGTAGCGATGCCGGCGTCGGGTCGCGCGATTGTGTCTGCGCGCGATCACAAGCTATTGAAACCGCCGGAACCCGAGATGCGCTCCGGCCTCACGGGCGGTATGGGCCGAGCTCCTTGAGCACGGCTTCGACGAATGTGAGATCGACCACTTCCTCGAGATTGATCGAGCCCTTGATCAGGCCCTGCTCACCGTAAAACGCGAGATCATAGGCAAGGCTTGCCTTGTTGACGCGTCCGTCGGGATTCATGCCGGTCGGCGTGATCGCCTGGTAGATGTCGCGCGACTTGACCGGGGTCGCCTCCGAGAGGATCGCGATCACCTCGTCGGCATTGGGTCCTTGGAAGCGGCCGTCCTTCAATGCGCCGTTGTAGAAGCGCACCGCCCGGATATAGGCGCGCATGAATCGCCTCGCCGCCTCGGGTCGCTTGAGCGCGAAGTCCTCGGAAAAGAGCAGGACCGCGATCTGATGGTTGGGCAGGATCTCGTCGTCGGACTTGACGACGACCGCGTCGCCGTTCCTGACCGCGATGGCGGGACCGGGCTCGACCGACGCCGACGCATCGACCGATTTGTTCTTGAGCGCGACCACGTGGTCGGGAAATGGAAGATCGACCGTCTCCACGTCGGAATATTTCAAGCCGACGGAACGCAACAGCGTGTTGAGCGTCGAGGTATTGCTCACCCCCGGAGCATTCATCGCAAAGCGCAGCCCCTTGAGGTCGCTCGGCCCCTTGTAGCGCCCGCTCTCGATCAGGTCGCGGCGCACCAAGATCTTGGTGGCGCCATAGCCCGGCGGCGAGGAGGCCTTGTCGGCCACAATCTTGATCCTGATGCCGCGCGCGACCGCGTTGTAGAGCGCCGCGCCGGCCGAGCCCGCACCCGCATCGAGATGGCCGGCGCCGAGCGGCGCCACCATGTCGGAGGCGGAACGGAAATTGCTCACCGTGACGTCGATTCCCTCCTGGCGGAAGAAACCTTTCTTGTCCGCGATGTAGATCGGCGCGTCGCTGGTCGAGCTCGTCGCCCCGACCGTGACGGTCTGGCCGGGCGCGGCAGCGGCCGACGCCAGCACCGCCACGAGGACCAGCCCCGGCAGACGCCCGTGTTTCATCCGCTTCCCCTGCCGGCCCGTGGTTCGACGCAGACGCTTCGCGCGCGACTGTGAGGGCATCGAACCACAAAGGATCGGGTTTGCAAGGGGCCGGCCGACGCCTGATGGGCAAGGCGTCGCGCTCGTGTCGCTGCTATTGGGGGGATTTTTGCGGCGAGAAAGATGGGAAACGACCATGCCACGATCGGCGAAGAGCCGCATTGACGCGATTTTGCGGCTCGCGCGACCCGGTCTTTTGCAACCGGCGCTTCCGAGCTTTGGGCCTTGCCTTCAGCAAGCCCATGCTCAGAAGCGCAATCCGAATGTTGCGCGCCGGATGTTCAGCGCTTGGTCTTGCGGCCAGGCTTGCGGCCGGGCTTGCCGATCGCAAAATCCTCCAGCTTGCGTCCGCTCTTGATATAGGCGCGCAGCCAGCGCGGCGTCGCGCCGCGGCCCGCCCAGGTCTCTGACCGGTTTTGCGGATTGCGATATTTCGGCGCGACCTTGCGACCCTTCAGCTTGCTGCCGCGCGGCTTGGGACCGCGCTTGGCCCCGACATAACCGCCGAGGCCCTCGATCGCCGCGAGCTTCGCTTCCAATTCACGCCGCGTCGAGGCGGCTTTGTCCGAAATAAGCCGAACCACATTGTCGCGCAACGCGACCAGTTGATCGAACGACATTGATTTGATTTTCGCGACTTTCATTATTTTCTCCAATCCTGAAAGAGGGAATGAATGACGGGGGATACATACTCGATTTGCAGAATTCATCAAGTCGCGTCCAGCGATTACGCGCAAGCACAACCTTGGGGTCCGCCTCGCGCTTTTTTCCCGTCACATTCCTTTTGCCGAGCTTTTGCCGACGCGTGCGAAAACCTCGCCTCGCCGTGCTAAGCTAACCAACGCTTTCGATCGTGCCGACGCAACGAGAGGTGCACCTCAAGCCGTTTCTTACCCCGGAGGTAAGGTTTTATGGAAGAAATAGGTTTTTCAGGAGAAAAAAGCCGCGCCGGCGGCGACGCCGCCGGAAAAATTCCGCGCCCGGATTCTCAGGTCGCGTGGAAGGATCTGCGCGAGTGGATCGATCTCGTGGAAGCACGCGGCTTTCTCAAACGTATCTCCGCTCCTGTCGATACCGACGAGGAACTGTCGGCCATCACCTTCATGGCGACGCGGTCGGAAACCGCCCCTGCGCTTTTGTTCGAAAACCTCAAGGGCGGCGATTCCGGCACCAGCGTTCTGACCAATATGCTGGGGGCGTCGATCGGCCGCTACGCGCTTGCGATGGGGCTCGATGAAAAGCTTTCAACGCGTGAAATGATTGCCGCCACGCGCCGGCTCATGAAGCGGCGGATTGCGCCGAGAATGATCCCGAAGAGCGACGCGCCGGTCAACGAGGTCGTCCAGACCGGAGCCGACATCGACATCACGCGCTTTCCGTCTCCCAAATTCTGGCCGGGCGACGGCGGGCGTTATATCGGCACCGGCGACATAACTTTCACGCGCGACCCGGTGACCCGGCGCATCAATGTGGGATGCTATCGCCAGATGGTGCAGGCGCGTGACCGCGTGAGCCTGTATTGCTCGCCCGGCAAGCATGGCCGGCTCGACCGCGAGGCGTGGTGGCAGCGCGGCGAGAGCTGTGAGGTGGTCGCCGCCTATGGGGTCGACCCCGCGCTGTTCATGGTGTCGGCGCAGGTCTTCGGCGCCGCCGAGAGCGAGCTCGACAGCGCGGGCGGCATCATGGGGCGCCCGGTCGAACTGACGACTGCCGAATTCGTCGACCTGCCGATTCCGGCCCGCTGCGAGATCGTGATCGAAGGGATTCTGCGTCCGGGCGAG
>DATBBS010000552.1:0-4747 GCA_036270895.1 Xanthobacteraceae bacterium | reverse complement strand
CGGCTGCGAGAAGAAGCTCATCAGGATGTGGTACACCATCATGTAGTTCTTCTGCTGGAAGCTCGCATGCGAGATGCCGGCCATGACGGTGAACTGCTTGTCCGGGTTGGGCAGCTTGGCGAAGAAGGCGCTCAGGTCCTCGAAGCTCGCGATCCCGTCCCACTGGCCGCGCATGATCAGCGTCGGCACCTTGATCTTTTCCGGGTCGACCACGGGCAGCTTGGAGCACATGTCCACATAGGTGCCGGTCGGCACCGAGGAGTCGAGCTTGAGGATGTGATCGGCGAAAGCCTCGATCACGCGCTCCTCGGCGGTGCCGGGATGGTCGCGGTTGAAGATCGAATGCACGAAGGCGCGGTCGATCGGCCGGCGGTTCTTGGTCAGGAACTCGGGCAGCTTCTTGCGGCGCTCGGCCAGCGTCGGGCTGCCTTCACCCGTCCACACCATGGCGTCGAGCGCGAGGCGGGCCACCATTTCGGGATGGCGCTGGGCGAACAGCGCGGCGCGCAGCGCGCCCGACGAGATGCCGTAGACCAGGAAGGGCCGCTTTCCCCGCAGCCCCTGGATGTAGGTCGCGGCCGCAAAGCAGTCGTCCGCGCCGAAGGAGATCGGCGCATTGTTGTCGCGTCCCTTCTCGGAGCGGCCGTAGCCCTCCATGTCGACGCACCAGGTGTCGTAGCCATGGTGCGCGAACCACTCCATCACCGAGGAGTCCGGCCGGCCCGGCACGTCGAGATCGAAGGTCGGCTGGCTCGCCATCGATGAGCCGTGCACGAACAGCACGATCCCCTTGGCGTGCGCCGGGTCGCCGGCGCATTTGTTCCAGAGGAAGAGCTTCACATTGCCTTCCTTGGTGGTCCAGTGCTCGCTGCCGGCGAGCCGCTGGGCGAAAGACGAAGCGGTGACGATGTCGTTCATGCGATCCTCTCATGCGGTCGTGGTCCGCCGGCGCGGCGGACCGACGGTCATTGAACCTGGATATTGTTGGCCTTGATGAGCTTGTCCCATTTGGCGATCTCGGCCTCGATATGCTGGCCGAACTGGGCCGGGGTCATCGGATCGGGCTTGGCATCCTGCTTGGTCCAGGATTCCTTGATCTCGGGACGGCTCAGGATCGCGTTGATCTCGCGATTGAGCAGGTCGACGATCGGCTGCGGTGTGCCGACCGGCGCCATCATGCCGATCCAGATGGTGGCCTCATAGCCGGGAACGCCGGCCTCCGACAGGGTCGGGACGTCGGGCAGCGCGACCGAGCGCGTCCGGCCGCTGGTTCCCAGGGCCCTGACCTTGTCGGCCTGGACCAGCGGCGCCATCGTGGGCACCGAGTCGAACATCATCTGGACCTGGCCGCCGAGGATGTCGTTGCGCGCGCCCGAGCTGCCTCGATAAGGCACGTGCACGAGGTCGGTGCCGGTCAGGTTTTTGAACAGTTCGCCCGCCATATGGTAGTTCGAGCCCTGGCCGGACGAGGCGTAGTTGAGCTCGCCCGGCTTGGACTTCGCGAGCGCGATGAATTCCTTCACGTTATGGGCCGGCACGGTGGGATGCACCACCATCACGAGCTCGGAGCGGAACAGCATCGCGATCGGAACGAAGTCCCGCATCAGCGCATAGGGCTTGTTGGGCACCAGGGTCTCGTTCACGGTCTGCGTCGCCGACACCATCACCAGCGTGTAGCCGTCGGCCGGCGACTTCGCGGCAGCGTCGGTGCCGATCACTGTGCCGGCACCCGGCCGGTTCTCCATCACGAATCCCTGCTTGAGCGATTTGCGCAGCTCCTCGGCGAGCACGCGGGTGAACACGTCGGTCGGGCCGCCGGCGCCGAACGGCACGATCACCCGGACCACATGGTTGGGATAGTCCTGCTGCGCCTTGGCGGGCGAGAGGAAGGCCAGGGGCATGCAGGCCAGTGCTACGCGGTACCACAAGCTCGTCATCGTTAGTCGTCTCCGTTCTGGCGCCGGGCGCCGATGGTGATGGTCCTGCCGCGGCCGGCCGGCCCGAACGCGCATGCGCGCGGACATTGCCGGACCGGCAGGTCCCTCAGCGCGTGCCGAGCATCTGCCGGGCTTCGGCCGGGGTTGCAACCTGGTCGCCGAGGATCTCGATGATCCGGGCCGCCTTCTCGACAAGCGCGGCATTGCTCGGCGCGAGCTGGCCCTTGCCGAGATAGATATTGTCCTCGAGCCCGACCCGGACGTGGCCGCCGAGCAGCACCGCCTGCGCCACCATCGGGAATTGGTAGAGCGATATCCCGAAGGCGAACCACGGCGAATTCGGCGGCAGCAGCCCCCGCATGTAAGTCATGGCCTCCGGCGTTGCCGGCTGTCCCCACGAAATGCCGAGGCAGATCTGGAACATGCCCGGCGGCTTGAGGTGCCCGGTCTCGATCATGCGGCGGGCGAGCAGCAGGTGGCCGGCCTCGAACACCTCGAGCTCGGGGACGATGCCGGCGTCGCGGATCGCGACCGCCATGGCTTCCAAATAGCCCTGGGTGTTGATGAACGCATAGCCGCCCATGTTCATGCTGCCCATGTCGAGGCTGCAGATCTCGGGACGCAGCTCGACCACGTGCTTCACGCGTTCGGCTGGGTTTTTCAGGTTGGTGGCGGGCCCGGGCTTCCAGGGATCCTCCGTGCCGGGCAAAAAGCGTGCCCCGGGTCCGGTCGTGAGATTGATCACCACATCGGTGCCGCTCTGGCGCACGCGGTCCACCACCTCGCGATAGAGCGCGCCGTCCATGCTGGGCTTGGTGGTTTGCGGATCGCGCACATGAATGTGAACGATGGCGGCGCCGGCCTTGGCGGCGTCGACGGCGGATTGCGCGATCTGCGCCGGAGTCACCGGGACGGCCGGGTTCTTGCCGGGCGTGTCCGCCGACCCGGTGACCGCGCAGGAGATCATGACCTTGCGTTGCATCTTGGCTCCCCCGGGAATGGTTCCGGGCCGCACCGTAGCGCATCGGCGCGAAAAGGTGACAGACTTTTCGGACGAGATCATGCGCAAAGACAAGAAGATAGAGAGCAACGGCGCCGGCGCTCCGGCGCGCGAGCCCTCAGATTTCCACGCATAGGTGGCATGATCTGCAAGCTCGATCGCCATGCGATCGGTCAGCGCGACGATTCGTCCCGCCGGTCGCGGGCGGTCCAGGCGCGGATTCGGCCGATCGAGGGCCGGATGCCGGCCGGCTCAGCCGCGCCACGATACCGGCGGGCCCAGGTTTTCCCCCGGATGTTTCCCGGCGATAAGGTTGGCTTGCCACCCTGTGTGCACTGCGCTAAGCCTCCGCTCGCCCCCGCCCGCGGAACGAATCTAAGGCTGATATCCGAAGGTTTGAGCGCGCCGCGTGCTCCCGTGGCTCAGTGGCGCGGCTCTTGGGCGCGGCTCTCGGGCGCGGCTTTTGGGCACCGCCCCACGGGTGGTTGAATGCGAGGCTTGGATCATCCATGAACGCGCTCTTGCAGGATTATCTTCCTCTGGTGGTCTTCTTCGGCATTGCGCTGGTGATCGGGCTCGCGCTGCTGGTCGCCCCCTTCATCGTCGCATACAAGCAGCCCGACCCCGAGAAGCTCTCGGCCTATGAGTGCGGCTTCAATGCCTTCGACGACGCACGCATGAAATTCGACATTCGCTTCTATCTGGTCGCCATCCTGTTCATCATCTTCGACCTCGAGGTCTCGTTCCTGTTTCCCTGGGCGGTCGCCTTCAAGAGCATCGGCCTGTTCGGGTTCTGGTCGATGATGGCTTTCCTCGCGGTCCTTACCGTCGGCTTCATCTACGAGTGGAAGAAGGGAGCCCTCGAATGGGATTGAGCGAGCGTCCCGCGATCGCGCGCGCCGCCTCCGGCATCCTGGATCCGCGGACCGGCCAGCCCGTCGGCGCGGACGATTCCTACTTCATCGGCCTCAACGAGGAACTTTCCGACAAGGGTTTCCTGGTCACCGCCGCCGACGACCTCGTCACCTGGGCGCGCACCGGCTCGCTGATGTGGATGACCTTCGGGCTCGCCTGCTGCGCGGTCGAGATGATGCAGGTGTCGATGCCGCGCTACGACGTCGAGCGCTTCGGCTTTGCGCCGCGTGCCTCGCCGCGCCAGTCCGATGTGATGATCGTGGCCGGCACGCTGACCAACAAGATGGCGCCCGCGCTGCGCAAGGTCTACGACCAGATGCCGGAGCCGCGCTACGTCATCTCCATGGGCTCATGCGCGAACGGCGGCGGCTATTACCATTATTCCTATTCGGTCGTGCGCGGCTGCGACCGCATCGTTCCGGTGGACATCTACGTGCCGGGCTGTCCGCCGACCGCGGAGGCGCTGCTTTACGGCATTCTGCTGCTGCAGAAGAAAATCCGCCGCTCCGGCACGATCGAGCGCTGACCGATGACCAGCGAGCAGCTTGCAGAACTGGGGCGGACGATCGAGGGCGCGTTGCCCGGCGCGGTCACCGGGCATGCGGTCGCGCATGGCGACCTCACGATCCACGCCCAGGCCGCCGACATCGTGAAGGTGGTGAGCTTCCTGCGCGACGATCCGGGCTGCGGTTTTGTCTCCATCATCGACATCACGGCGATCGACTG
This sequence comes from Xanthobacteraceae bacterium, assembly GCA_036270895.1. Classification (GTDB taxonomy): domain Bacteria; phylum Pseudomonadota; class Alphaproteobacteria; order Rhizobiales; family Xanthobacteraceae; genus JAVDCA01. The sequence goes on along the minus strand of DATBBS010000552.1, from coordinate 169 downwards.
GCCGTCGCGCGACCGGCGCTTCGACGTGGTCTACCACTTCCTGTCGCCGACAAAGAATACGCGCATCCGCCTCAAGATCGAGACCGACGAGGCGACGCCGGTGGCCTCGATCACCGACGTCTTCCCGGGCGCCAACTGGTTCGAGCGCGAAACCTACGACCTCTACGGG
>DATBBS010000551.1:0-6141 GCA_036270895.1 Xanthobacteraceae bacterium | reverse complement strand
ATCCTTGAAGGTGTTGCGGAAGATGAGGTCGCGCGTGCCTTCGAGATAGGGCTTCTCCCAGTCGTGCTTGAACTCCTTGTAGCGGTTGAGCATCGGATAGAGCGCGAAATTCATCGAGCCCATGTTGAGGCTCGCGACCTCGGGCTTGAAATTCGCGGCCGGCATCACGCGCTCCTCCACCCGCATGGTCGGCGAGCCGCCCGAGGTCAGGTTGATGACCGCGTTGGTGCGCTGCTTGATGCGCGGCAGGAAGCGGCCGAAGGCCTCCGGCGACTGGTCGGGCCGGCCGGTCTCGGGATTGCGCGCATGCAGATGGATGATCGCGGCGCCCGCCTCGGCGGCGCCGATCGCGGCGTCCGCGATCTGCTCGGGCGTGATCGGCAGATGCGGCGACATGGTCGGCGTGTGGATCGCGCCCGTGATCGCGCAGGTGATGATGACCTTATTATTCTTTGCCATGTGGTGTCGGTCCCTTGGGGATTCCTCGTGGTGGGGGCGCCATCCTAAGGGGTCGGGCCGGTGACGACTACCCCGCGACCGCGCCCCGCAACGGCGCCGGACCACGCGGTCCGGTAGAGGCGGGCGGATTCGCACAAAAGCCCTTTGAACCGGGTTGCCGGTTCGAACGACTACTCAACATCCCGGCCATGACGGCCCCGCCAGATGCACGGAAGGATCAACCCGATGAAGACCCGGATCGCTGCGGCGCTCGTCGCCGCTCTCACCCTCGGCGCCACCATGGTGGCGGGCTCCTCCCAGGCGCAGGCGCGCCACTGGGGTTGGGGCTGGGGTGGCGTCGGCCTCGGATTGGCGCTCGGTTCGGCTGCCGCCGCGACCTATGTCTATGACGCGCCCTGCCGCTGGGTCCGCCAGTTCGACCGCTTCGGCAACTACGTCGGCCGCGTGAGGGTTTGCAACTACTACTGAGGTCCTGCGACCTCAGCCAAGTCGAGCGGCGCGAGCGCCCCCATCCACCCCGCGCCGTTTCGATCGACCCGTCCGGCTGGTCCCCCCGCCGGGCGGGTCGTAATTTTTGCGGCCGCTTTTCGGGTCGATTTTGATGCCCGTTTTCCTGCGCTTTCGCAGTTGACAGAACCGGCCCCCTGACCGAGCAATAGCCCCCCTCCGTCATTGCCCGCCTCAACGGGCAATCCACGACGCTCCGACGATTTTGTGGCGCGCGCGCGTGCATCACGATGTCGATCGGTGTTTACTGGATCGTCCGTTGCGGCGGACGACGACGACAATCGAATCTGTCGAATCCGTGCTCGGGGAATGTCGATGAAGCGTGGTTTGCGGTCCCGTCTCACCCAATATGGCGACGAAGAATTCGCGCTGTTCCTGCGGCGCGGGTTTCTCAAAGGGGCGGGCTTCACCGACGACGCGCTCGATCGCCCCATCGTCGGCGTGCTGTCGACCGCGTCCGACTTCAATCCGTGCCACCGCACCGCGCCGCAGCTCGCCGACGCGATCGCGCGCGGCGTGCGGCTCGCCGGCGGCCTGCCCTTCGTGTTTCCCACCATCTCGCTGCACGAGGCCTTCTCATTTCCGAGCTCGATGCTGCTGCGCAACCTGATGTCGATGGACGTCGAGGAGATGGTCAAGGCGCTGCCGCTCGATTCCGTGGTGCTGATCGGCGGCTGCGACAAGACCATTCCGGCCGAGCTGATGGGTGCGGTCTCGGCCGACATGCCGGCGATCGTGCTTCCGGTCGGGTCGATGCTCGCCGGCCGCCACGAAGGCACGCGGCTCGGCGCCTGCACGGATTGCCGGCGGCTGTGGGCGGCCTACCGGGCGGGCACGCTCGACGAGGTCGAGCTCGGCCGCGCCCATGATCAGCTCATGCCGACCGCCGGCACCTGCATGGTGATGGGCACCGCCTCCACCATGGCGTCGATCGCCGAGACGCTCGGCTTCACGCTGCCCGGCGCCGCGACCGCGCCCGCCGTCTCCTCCGACCGCATTCGCATCGCCGAGGCGACCGGCAAGCGCGCGGTCGAGATGGCGATCACGGGCGGCCCGACGCCGCGCCAGATCATGACCAGGACCGCGCTGCGCAACGCCTCGGTGGTGCTGCAGGCCACCAGCGGCTCGACCAACGCGCTGGTCCACCTCGCCGCCATGGCGGGACGCGCCGGCATCGCCTTCGACCTGGAGGAATTCGACCGCGTCGGACGCGCCGTGCCGGTGCTGCTCAATCTCAAGCCCGCCGGCAGCTTCTTCATGGAGGATTTCCACGCCGGCGGCGGCATGCCGGCGCTGTGGCGGCGCTTGCGCGACCACCTCGACCTCGCGGCGCCGACCGTCGGCGGCGAGACCCTGGGCGAGATCGTGGCGCGCTGGCCCGCCTATACGGATGACGAGGTCATCCGCCCGTTCGACCGTCCGGTCTGGCCGAGCGAGGCGATCGCGATCCTGCGCGGCAGCCTCGCGCCGCAAGGCGCCGCCATCAAGCTTGCGGCCGCGACCCCCGCGCTGTTTAGCCACGAAGGCCCGGCCCTGGTCTTCGACTCGCTCGACGACCTGGCGAGGCGCATCGACGACCCCGACCTCGCGGTGACGCCCGGCCATTGCCTGGTGCTGCGCAACGCCGGCCCGGTCGGCGCACCCGGCATGCCGGAGGCCGGCGCCCTGCCGATCCCGAAGAAGCTCGGCGCCAAGGGCCTCACCGACATGGTGCGCATCTCCGACGCGCGCATGAGCGGCACCGCCTTCGGCACCGTGGTGCTGCACGTGACGCCGGAAGCCTCGGCCGGCGGCCCGCTCGCGCTGGTGCACGACGGCGATCGTATCCGGCTCGACGCGACCGCGCGGCGCATCGATCTCCTGGTCGAGGATGCCGAGCTCGCCCGCCGCCGCACCCAGTGGAAGCCGCCCGAGAAGCCGGCGCGCGGCTATGGCCGGCTCTATGTCGAGCGCGTCACGCAGGCCGACAAAGGCTGCGATTTCGATTTTCTCGCCGGAACCTGATCTTCGGAGGCAGCCTTGTTTCGTTCCATCGCCACGGTTTCACTCGGCGGGACGCTGGTCGACAAGCTGACCGCGATCTCGGCGGCCGGCTTCGACGGCGTGGAGATTTTCGAGAATGACCTGTTCTATTTCGAGGGCACGCCCGCCGACGTGAAGCGCATCGCCGAGGACCGCGGGCTGCGCATCATGCTGTTCCAGCCGTTCCGCGATTTCGAGGCGGGGCCGCGCGACAAGCTGCAACGCAATCTCGACCGCGCCGAGCGCAAGTTCGACCTCATGGCCGAGCTGGAGACCGACCTGATGCTGGTGTGCAGCAGCATCGCGCCCGATTCGACCGACGACGACGAGCTAGCGGCGGCCGATCTGCGTCTGCTCGGCGAGCGCGCGGCGCGGCGCGGGCTGCGCATCGGCTACGAAGCGCTCGGCTGGGGCCGCCATGTGAGCACCTATGGGCACGCGTTGAAGATCGTGGAAAAGGCCGACCATCCGGCGGTCGGCCTCGTGCTCGACAGCTTCCATACCCTGTGCATCCGCGACGACGATGCGCCCATCGCCAAGATTCCGAGCGAGCGGATCTTCTTCGTGCAGATCGCCGACGCCCCGATGATCCAGCTCGATCCGCTGTCGTGGAGCCGCCACTTCCGGCTCTTTCCCGGCCAGGGCGGCATGCCGGTGACGCGTTTCGTGCGCAACGTGCTCGCAGCGGGCTACGCCGGCCCGATCTCGCTCGAAATCTTCAACGACGAGTTCCGCGCCGCCCCGCCGCGCCCGATCGCAATCGACGCCATGCGCTCGCTCGTCCTGCTGGAGGAGGAGCTCGTCGCCGGCGCCGGCGGCGGCCCCCCCAAGCCTGCCGGCGTCGTGACCGGAACGCTGGCGCCGCCCGCGCCCCCGGTCTGCAGCGGCGTCGAGTTCGTCGAATTCGCGGTCGACGACGAGACCCGGCCGCGGCTCGCCGGGCTGTTCGACGCCATGGGGTTCCGGCGCGCCGGCAACCATAAATCCAAGGACGTGAGCCTGCACAGCCAGGGCGACGTGCATCTGATCCTCAATGCCGAGAAGGAATCCTCCGCCCGCGCCTTCGTCGAGCAGCACGGCCCCTCGGTCTGCGCGCTCGCCTTCCGGGTCGACGACGCCCCGCGCGCGGTCGAGCGCGCGCTGCGCTACAAGGCGCAGATTTTTCGCGGACGCGTCGGCCCCAACGAACTGATGATCCCGGCGGTCCGCGGCCTGGAGGGAAGCCTGATCTACCTGGTCGATCGCTTCGGCAAGGGCGGCAGCATCTATGACGTCGACTTCGTGGCCGAACCGGGCGACGCCGCGGCCTCGGCCGCCTGCGGGCTGATGCGGATCGACCATGTGGCGCAGGTCATGCCGCGCAGCCAGTTCGACGGCGCGATGCTGTTCTATCGTGCGGTGTTCGGCTTCGATGCCGAGCCGGCTTTCGAGCTGATCGATCCTTACGGCCTGATCCAGAGCCGCGTGGTCGAAAGCCGCGAGCGCACCATCCGGCTGCCGCTCAACGCCTCGCAGGCGCCCAACACGACCAGCGCGCGCTTCGTGGCGGACTACCGCGGCGCGGGCGTCCACCATATCGCGATCACGACCGACGACCTGTTCGCGACGATCGAGCAGATGCGTCACAACAAGGTGCCGCTGCTCGACATTCCGGGCAGCTACTACGACAACCTGGCGGCCGTCCACGATCTGCCGGCCGAGCGTGTCGCGCAGATGCGCCGCCTTTCGATCCTCTACGACCGCAGCCCGGCCGGCGAGTTCTTTCACGCCTATACGCGGGCGTTCGATCACCGCTTCTTTTTCGAATTCGTCGAACGGCGCAATTACGACGGCTTCGGCGCCGTCAACGCATCGGTGCGCATGGCCGCGCAGGCGATGCAGGAGAAAGCCGGCCGCTGAGCTGGCAGGATCGAGAGGCTCCCGTCATGCCGACTGCCGACCTGTCGCTCAACCTCGCCACCGTGAGCCGGCAATGGAAGCTGCGCGAGGCGGTCGCGGCGGCGGCGCGGCACGGCTTTGTGGGCGTGGCGCCCTGGCGCCACATGGTGGCCGAGATCGGGACACCCGAGGCCGCCCGCGTGTTCGAGGACAGCGGGCTGCGCGTCACCGGCTATTGCCGCGGCGGGCTGTTTCCGGCCGCCGACGCGGCCGGGCGCAAGGCGGCGATCGACGACAACAAGCGCATGATCGACGAAGCGGTGGAAATCGGCGTCGAGTGCATCGTGGTGATCGGCGGCGGACTGCCCAAGGGCTCGCGCGATCTGCCGGGCGCGCGGGCGATGTTTGCGGACGGGCTCGCGGCGGTGCTGCCGCATGCGCGCGCCGCCGGCATCCCGCTCGCGCTCGAGCCGATGCATCCGATCTACGCGGCCGATCGCGGCTGCGTCTCGACCCTCGCCGAGATGAACGATCTGTGCGACCAGCTGGGCGAGGGGCTCGGCGTCGCGATCGATACCTATCACGTGTGGTGGGATCCCGATCTGGCGCGCGAGATCGCGCGCGCCGGCAAGCGCATCATCAGCCACCATATCTGCGACTGGCTGGTGCCGACCCGCCATATGCTGAACGACCGCGGCATGATGGGCGACGGCGTCATCGATTTTCCCGCCATCCGCCGCATGATCGAGGCCGCCGGCTATCGCGGCATCCAGGAGGTCGAGATTTTCTCCGACCACTGGTGGAGCCGCCCGGGCGACGAGGTTCTCGATGTGGCGATGGAGCGGTTCCGCACCGTGTGCCAGGTGTAGAGCATTTCCGATCAGATTGAATCACGGATTCCGTCATGGCCGGGCTTGTCCCGGCCATCTACGTCTTGTTCTTGCAGATGCAGTAAGACGTGGATGCCCGCGACGAGCGCGGGCATGACGGAGCGTAGCGATGACGCCGCGCGAAGTCACTCCGCCGCGATGCGGACCGCGAGATCGATCGGGGAGAGCTCGATGGCGGCGCCCGCCCGCGCCACCAGCATGTGATTGGTCGGCACCGGGTTCCAGACTTCCCGGTTGTCGTCGAGCGGCTCGGACGCGATCAGCAGGTCGGGCCCCGACGCCCGGTAATACAGCGAGTTGGCCTTGTCGTTGGCCGAAAACCGGAAGGCGTAGAGATTGCGGCCGTCGGTGAGCGCCGAGGTGAAGCGCAGCGGCTCCTTGTTGG
>DATBBS010000550.1:0-1883 GCA_036270895.1 Xanthobacteraceae bacterium | reverse complement strand
GCCTTGCGCTGGAAGTCGACGTCGTAGGAGTAGATGCGGACCAGTTCCTCGATCACGGGCCGCGGAATCTGGTTGCGCAGCGCGGTCTCGTAGATGCTCTGATAGAGCCGCACGCCGCTGCCGTCGTCTTCTTCATCGTCGCTCTCGGCGACGGCGGTTTCGGCGCTCTGGACGTCGACCGCGACGAACTTGCCCATGTCGGAAAGCGCCACCACGGCCTCGACCCCGGTATCGCTGGTGAGGACGAGCCGGACCGGCTGCAGCCGCTGCGTGCCGGAAACGGGCGAGAGCAGGACGCGCAGCTTCTCGCCATCCTTGAGACCGCCGTCGCGGCCTTTCGGCCCGAACAGGCCGGCAATCGCCCTGATCTCGTCCGGCGTCGCGCCGAGGTCGCGCAGGATATTTGCGAGGCTGTCGCCCTTCTTCAGTGCGAAACTGCGTTCATTCGCGCTGGTGCCGCCGGTGGTCTGGCTCGTCGTCTTCGGCAGCAGCGTGAAGTTCTCCGGTACGCCGCGGGCCCCGATGCGGGCATAAGGATCGTCGCCGCCCTCCGCCGCGTAATTGAAGCTGGCGTTCGGCTGCGTGCTCGCCACCATGTAGCGGGCAGGGCCGGTGCTGCCGGTCCAGTTGGCGGCATCGCGTACCTGGCTGATCACGTCATCGACCGGCACCAGGGCGGCCATCCGCACGCGGGGCAGCATGGCGGCGAGGTCGCGGGTGACGAAGGACACTTCGGCGTCGGGTTCGGCGCCGGAGGCCGCGTCATCATTGGCGCTGTTGGTGGCGCGGTCGGCCAGCATGCGCTGCGGATTGAACGGCGGGATGTTGGTGGAGAGCTCGGAGGTCGACAGCGCCAGATTGGTCGCCACGCGCACGAAGGGCCGCACGCGTATCACTTCGCGGTTGCCGGCCCCGCGCATGACGGTCGAAACCCGCAGGACCTGGCGCGCCACGTTCGCTTCGCCGACCGGCGGCAGCTTGTCGCTCTTGCGCGTCGTCGTCTTGTCGCCGAACGCGCTGCTCAAAGCGGCCTGGAAGCGTTCGGCGGTGGTGGCGAAATGGGTCTCGCCGTCGAGCGAGGCAAAAACGGCGCCGCCCATTAGGGCCGCGCCGCACAAGCCGGTCAGGATCGTGCCGCTGAACCATTGGACGGAAATGCGCCGGCGATCGACCCCGACGCCCGTCTCGCCGTCGACCGACAGCGGGGGCTCGTTACCGAGGTCGACAGTGGCAGGTTCGTAGCCCGCACGATGCGAGCCGCGCAGCCTCACATGGTCCAAGTGCGCCGTCCCCTACCTGCGAGCGGTTCCGCGCGAACCGCCCTCCCGTTCCCGCCCCCGGCTCATGAGCCGGGGCCTCCCCATGCGACGCGGCACCCGCGTGCCGCGACCCCTCGGTCACACAGGGCGGCCCTGTCGATGAGCCGCCGGACCGCCAACAGAGGCGCAAACGGCGCCCACGAACCACGTGAATCCCAGAACCGTTAGATCGTCCGATGAATGTGGCTGCAGTGCGGCCATCTTGCGTCGTCGGCCCCTTGAGATCCGACGCGGCGCCACCATATTAGGTTTGATGTCCCCCGCAATCCCCGCGGCGTTATGCTACGAAATCCCTGGAAATCCAGGGGTGGCGCGTCATGCTGCGATGTGGGACGCAGGGACCGGCGACGGGGATCATTTGATCGGTGTTGCGGTCGGCGCGGATGATTTTGATCATCGAGGGTGTTGACAACGGGTCCGGCCGGGGCCTATATACGCCCACACGGTGCGCCGCCGCCTCGGTGCGATGACGCGCCTCCGAAGCTCCTCACTGATACTCGGTGACCAGCCTCCGATCTTGATCGGTGGTCTGGGCTTCGACGGCTCTCCGGGCGATCCGGGGAG
>DATBBS010000549.1:0-3431 GCA_036270895.1 Xanthobacteraceae bacterium | reverse complement strand
CAGCTTGAGCTTGCGGTCGCCGACGCATTCGCCGGTCTTGATGTCGTATTCGTAGCCGTGCCACGGGCAGACGAAATGCAGGTCGTCGGAGAATGTCTGGCCCTGATAGGTGCGGTCGGGCGCGATGATGTCGACCACCCGATTGATCAGCAGGCCCTCGCAGGCGGGTCCGCCCGAATGCAGGCAGTTGTTGCTGTAGGCGTAATAGTCGCCGCCGGTGAAGAACACGCCGATCTCGTGTCGGCCGGCGGTGACGATCCGCCGGTCTCCGTCGGTCAGCTCGGACGCCTTGGCGACGAACCATTCTGCCATGATGTTTCCCGGTTCCTTGCGCGGCGCTGCGCCGCTGGCGGCATTTTTACAAAAAGCGCCCGCCCACCACAATGCCGGCGCGCATCAATTCGCCTTCAGCTTGGCGCCGCGGATGATCTCGCCCCATTTCTCGGCCCCGCGCGAGATCGCGGCCGTGAATTCCTCGGGCGACGTGACCCGCGGCTCCAGCACATTGGGGCGCAGGAAACGCTCCTGGAAGGCGGGATCGCCGAACACCTTTTTCACGTCGGCGTTGATCTTGGCGACGATCTCCGGGGCGGTGCCGGCGGGCGCGAACAAGCCGAACCACGAGGTGCCGTCGAAGCCGGGCAATCCGCTTTCGGCGATGGTCGGCACGTCGGGCAGCTCGGAGAAGCGGGTGGGGCTGACCACGGCGATGAGCCGCACCAGCCCCGCCCGCATGGGCTCATAGACCAGCCCGATCGACGCGAAGGTCAGCGGCACGTGTCCCGCGATGACGTCGGCGAGCGCGGGCGCCGAGCCGCGGTAATGCACCGCCACGGTCTTGATCCCGGCCATGCGGTCGAGCTGCTCCATGTTGAGATGGGAGGCCGAGCCGAATCCAGTGGTGCCGTAGCTCAACGTTGCGGGGTTCTGCTTCGCCAGCGCGATCAGATCACCGATCGTGCGGACCGGGACCAACGGGTTGGCGGTCAGCACCTGGTTGATGGCGACCAGCGCCGTGATCGGGATGAAGTCCTTGACCGGATCGTAGGGCAACTTGCCGTAGAGAAAAGGGTTCATCACGAAGGTGCCCTCGGAACCCAACAGCAGCGTGTAGCCGTCGGGGGCCGACTTGGCGACGAATTCGGCGGCGATCTGGGTGTTGGCGCCGGGCTTGTTCTCGACCACCATCTGGTGGCCCCAGGCTTCGCTTAAGCCCTGCGCAAGCCCGCGCGCCACGACGTCGGCCGACCCGCCGGCCGCGAAGGGCACGATCAGATGCACCGGCCGGTTCGGATAGGTCTGCGCGCGGAGCGCCGTCGCACCGAAGCCGGCGACCGCGGCCAGCGTCACCGCACCCAACGCGCAAGCGCGCCACCTCGTCCACCGCATGATCGTCTCCACGCCGGCCGGTAGCCTGCCCCATGGCGGTCGATTGGAAAAGATGCCGGAGCACGCCATGATCGCCAGGCTGAGATGCCATGCGAGAGCCGGAGGGCGGCCATGCGGGAACGGCGCGGGAACTGGCGGCGGGTCGCGCTCGCGGCGACGCTGTTGGGTTTGTCGATCGCGGGCGCCGCGGCCGAGGGGCCGGCCGATTTCTTCAAGGGCCGGACGATCAGGATCGTGGTCGGCTTCGGGGTCGGCGGCGGCTACGACCTCTATGCACGCCTGCTCGCCCGCCACATGTCGCGGCACATTCCGGGCGCGCCCAATGTGGTGGTCGAGAACATGGAGGGCGTCGGCAGCGTGCGCGCCGCCAACTATGTCTATGAGGCGGCGCCGCGCGACGGCAGCGTGATCGCGGCCGTCAACCAGAACGCGCCGATGTATCAGCTCCTGGGCGGGGAGGGCGCGCGCTTTCGCGCCGCGGAGGTGAGCTGGCTCGGCAGCCTCGCCCATTCGAACGAGGTCCTCTACACGTGGCACACGAGCGGCGTCACGTCGCTCGATCAGGCCAAGACGCGCGAGGTCGTGCTCGGCGCCGTCGCGGTCACGTCCGATTCCTACATCTACCCGACCGTCATCAACGGCCTGCTCGGCACCCGATTCCGCATCGTCAACGGCTATGCGACCGGACAGGCCGTCAACTTGGCGGTCGAGCGCGGCGAGGTGATGGGCCGCGGCGGCACCAGCTGGGCGAGCGTCAGCTCCAGCCGGCCGACCTGGATGAAGGAGAAGGCGATCAACATCCTGGTCCAGGTCGGGCCGCGCAAGGAGGGCGACCTGCCCGACGTCCCGCTGCTCGCCGACCTCATCGCCGACGCTGAAGACCGCCGCCTGGTCGGCGTGATCTCGCTGCCGCTCACGCTCGGCTACGCCTATTGGGTTCCGCCCGGCGTGCCGCCCGAGCGCCTCGCGGCGCTGCGCGCCGCCTTCGAGGCGACGGCGGCCGACGAAGCGCTGCTGGCGGAGGCGGCGCAACGCGCCATCATCATTCGGCCGCAGGCGGGCGCCGACATCGAGGCGCTGGTGAGGCGCACCGCCGCGACGCCCAGGCCGGTGATCGAGAAGGTGGTGCGGCTGCTGGGGTGGAAGTAGCGGCGAGCGCGAAGGCGCGCCCCGTGGCCTTACGCCGCCGGGTTCTTCTTTTGGGCGAATTCCTGCAGCAGGTCCGGGATCGAGCTCGCCGGTTTGGGCCGGCCCAGCAGATAGCCTTGGACCTGTGTGCATCCTTCGGCGCGCACGACTCTGAGCTGATCGACGGTCTCGACGCCCTCCGCGGTCGTCGCGATCCCCAAGGCAGCGCCGAGCCCGGCGATCGCGCGCACGATCGCCATCGATTCGGGACGGGTCGACAGGTCGCGAATGAAGGACTGGTCGATCTTGATCTTGTCGAACGGAAACTTGCGCAGATAGCTGAGCGACGAGTAGCCGGTGCCGAAGTCGTCCATCGAGATGCGCACGCCGAGCGCCTTGAGTTGCGCGAGCGTCGCCAGCGTCGTCTCGGTGTCCTGCAGCATGACGGCTTCGGTGATCTCCAATTCGAGCCGGCTCGCAGGCAGGCCCGACGATCCGAGCGCCGACACCACGTCGAGCACCAGCGTCCGGCTGAGGAATTGGACCGGCGACAGGTTGACCGCGACCGTGAGGTGGGTCGGCCAGGCCGCGGCTTGCGCACAGGCCTGCTTGAGGACCCAGGCGCCGATCGACGTGATCAGGCCGATTTCCTCCGCCAGCGGGATGAACTCGGCCGGCGACACCATCCCGCGCGTGGGATGCATCCAGCGCAGGAGCGCCTCGAAGCCGTTCAATTCGGACGCCCGCAGGTCGACCAGCGGCTGGTAGAAGAGCTCGAATTCTTTTTTCGCCAGCGCGGCTCGCAGGTCGAGCTCGAGCAGGCGGCGCGCCTGCATGCTGGCGTCCATGTCCGCCTCGAAGAAGCGGTAGGTGCCGCGCCCGGCGGCCTTCGCCCGGTAGAGCGCCATGTCGGC
>DATBBS010000548.1:0-17225 GCA_036270895.1 Xanthobacteraceae bacterium | reverse complement strand
TCACCTCGGATGACGCCGGGATCGCCGAGCATCGCTCGCTCCCCGATGCCGCGCCGGGCCTGGTGGAGATCTGGCCGCTGACGCGCCCGCAGGAGCGCCGCGAGATCCAGGGATGGGACGCGCCCTTCGACGCGCTCGCGCTGACGAGCCCGCAGGTGCGCCTCGCGCAGCGCATCGCCGACACGATCGACAAAGGCATTCGCAACCGCGAGCCGTTGGGCCGCGCGCACAAGCCGATGACGGCGGGTGACGTGCTGGTGCTGGTGCGCCAGCGCGGCCCCCTGTTCGAGGCGATCATCCGGGCGCTGAAAGAGCGCCGCATCGCGGTCGCGGGTGCCGACCGCCTGGTGCTCACCGAGCATATCGCGGTCGTCGACATGATGGCGCTGGCGGATGCGCTGCTGCTGCCCGACGACGACCTGGCGCTCGCGATCGCGCTCAAGAGCCCCTTGCTCGGGCTCGACGAGGACCAGCTGTTCGCGCTCGCCTGGAACCGCACGGGGCCGTTGCGCGCGGCGCTCGCCGCCAACGCGAAGGAAGATCCCGCCATCGCGGCGGCCGCCGCCTTGATGGATCGCGCCGCCACGGTGGCGCGGGCCGAGACGCCGTTCGGCTTCTACGCCTGGCTGCTCGGGCCGGCGGGCGGGCGGGCCGGATTCCTCGCGCGCCTCGGGCCGGAGGCGACCGACGCGCTCGACGAATTCCTCGAACTGGCGCTCGACTACGAGCGCCGCGAGGCGCCCTCGCTGCAAGGCTTCATGGCTTGGCTGCGCGCGGCCGAGACCGAGATCAAGCGCGACATGGAGATCACCCGCGACGAGGTGCGGGTGATGACCGTGCACGGCGCCAAGGGGCTGGAAGCGCCCCTGGTCATCCTCGCCGACACCACATCGCGCCCGACCGGCCCGCGGTCGCCCCGGCTCGTCACGCTGCCGGCGGTGCGCGCCGCGCCGGGTGCGGCCGATCGCTTCGTCTGGGCGGGCCGCAAGGCGACCGACACGGCGGCCGTCACGGCCGGCCGCCAGCAGGCGCTCGACGAGGCGAAGCACGAATATCGCCGTCTTCTGTATGTGGCGATGACGCGCGCCGCGGACCGGCTGATCGTGTGCGGCTGCGAGGGCGTGCAGAAGCCGCCGGAGGGCTGCTGGTACGACCTGGTGTTCCGCGGCCTGTCCGAGCGCGAGGGATTTGGCGCCGTCGGCGAGGGCGAGGCGCAGATCTGGCGCTACCGCAAGGTGGCGGACAGCGCCGCCGTGCGGGCCGTTGTCCCCGTGGCCGAGCCGGCGGCCTCGCCGTCCCCGCCCGCCTGGCTGCGGCAGGACGCGCCGGCCGACGCCGACGTGCCGCTCGCAGTCACGCCGTCGGAGAGCGACGAGGCGATGGCCAGCGGAGTCCTCGCCGGCGGCGGCGAGCCGCGCCGCATCGCGCTCGCGCGCGGCGTGCTCATCCACCGGTTGATGCAATCGCTGCCCGATATCGCGCCCGAGCGGCGCCCCGAGGCAGCGCAGCGGTTTCTGGCGCGCGCCGGCGCCGGCTTCGCGCCGGCCGAGCGGGACGCGCTCGCCGCCAAGATCCTGCAGGTGCTGGCGGATGCCCGTTTCGCGGCGCTGTTCGGCCCCGGCAGCCGCGCCGAGGTGCCGATCGTCGGGCGCCTGGCGCGGGGCGGCAAGACGGCGCTCGCCGTCTCGGGCCAGATCGATCGCCTGGCGGTGAGCGCCAGCGAGGTGCTGATCGCCGACTACAAGAGCAACCGGCCGGCACCGCGCACACCTGCCGAGGTCCCGCCCGCCTATGTGCGGCAGCTCGCGCTCTACCGCGCGGTGCTGCAGAAGCTCTATCCCGGCCGGCCGGTGCGGGCCGTGCTGGTGTGGACCGATACCCCTGATTTGATGGAACTTTCGGCGGACGCCCTCGACCGCGCGCTCGCGCAGCGCCTGGCCTAGGGGGCTGGCGCGGCTCACCTCCCCGTGAGCGCGCCTTGACGCTCGGGGTGGGGCTCCATAGTTTCTGCTCTCCTTCGCGGGCCGGATTCGCCCGCTCCCCGAACACACACGAGGTCTCCCATGGGAGTTGGCAAGGTTAGCGACGCGGATTTCGACACCGAGGTGCTGAAGGCGACCGGGCCGGTCGTGGTCGATTTCTGGGCCGAATGGTGCGGCCCCTGCCGCATGATCGGGCCGGCGCTGGAAGAGATCGCCGGCACGCTCGGCGAAAAGGTCAAGATCGTGAAGCTCAACGTCGACGAGAGCCCGAAGACCGCGCAGAAATACGGCATCATGTCGATCCCGACCCTGATGATGTTCAAGAATGGCGAGCTTTCCTCCCGCCAGGTCGGTGCCGCGCCCAAGCAGAAGCTGGAGCAGTGGATCACCGCGGGCTGCTGAGCCGGTTCGACGCGTACGAACGTCCCTCCACGTCGTCATGGCCGGGCTTGTCCCGGCCATCCACGTCTTTAGGGTGACTCGCGATCGAAGACGTGGATGCCCGGCACAAGGTTTACACTTGGGCCGGCCAAAGGCCGGACCCGGGTGCCGGGCATGACGAGTCATCGCCCGATTGCGATGACAGCGGAGACTCCCATGCCGACCACCGTCGAACTCACGCTCGCCTGCGGCGATTACGAGATCACGCGGCCGCTGAAGGAAGGCACCGTCCGCCCGGACGGCATCGACCTGAAGGTGGTGACCGCGATGGACTCGCCGACGCGCCACTGGCGTTTCCTGCGCAACCACGAGTTCGACATGGCGGAGGTGTCGTCCTCCTCCTACGTGGCGGCGCGCGACAACGGCTTGCCGTTCCGCGCCATTCCGGTGTTTCCGCATCGCCGCTTCCGCCACGGTTTCATTTACATCAACACGCAGAAAGGCATCACCAAGCCGGCCGATCTCATCGGCCGCAAGGTCGGGGTGAAGTTCTTCCTCAACAGCGCGGCGCTGTGGCTGCGCGGCATCCTGCAGCATGAATACGGCGTGCCTTTCACCAAGATGGACTGGGTCACCGAGCTCGACGAGGACGTCGATTCGGCACCGCCCGCGGGCGTGCGGCTGACGCGCGCCCCCAAGGGAAAGTCGATCGTCGGCATGCTGCTCGACGGCAAGATCGACGCGCTCCTGCATCCCGACCTGATCAAGCCGGTGCGCGACAAGGACCCGCGGGTCGGCCGGCTGTTTCCCGACTACAAGGCCGAGGAGGCGAAATATTTCGCCAAGACCGGCATCTTCCCGATCATGCATGTGCTCGGCTTCAAGCAGGAGATCGTGGAGAAATATCCCTGGGTGCCGGTCAACATGTTCATGGCCTTCAACGAGGCGAAGGCTGTCGCGATGAAGCGGATGGAGAATCCGCGCATCGTTCCGCTCGCCTGGTATCGCGAGGCCTGGGAGGAGCAGCAGGAGACGCTGGGGCGCGATCCGTGGGAATACGGATTGACCGAACGCAACCGGAAGAATCTCGAGACGCTGGTGGGCTACTCGCAGGAGCAGGGCCTGATCAAGCGGCGCATCCCGCTGGACGAGCTGTTTTTGAGCGTGTCGCAGGGCGCCGGCCGCGGCGACGAATTCACGTTTTAGGGCGCGTTCCCCATACGCACGACCTCGTCCTGAGGAGCGGCCGAAGGCCGCGTCTCGAAGGACGGCCCGCAAGCCCGTAGCCAGCCGCTCATGGTTCGAGACGCGTCGCTGCGCGACGCTCCTCACCATGAGGTGGTGCAAGTAAAACGAACCCCTGTACGGACGAGCCGCGACCCGCTTCCCTGCAAACAACAGGGAATCTGCAGGGAACCTGCCCGTGGCGTCATGAGAGGCGCCGCGCATGCGGCTCCTGCGGAACAGGCGGGGCAAGCCCGCGGGCACCGGCTGTCGCCGGGCTGTGCCGTATCCCATGCGGCCGATTAAAGCGCGTTAAAGAGGATGCGCAAGACTCTTCATCGCATCCTTCTGGCTTGCGGCGCGTTAGCCATGGTTGTCGTGGTCGGACGGTTCTCATGGCGCTTCCCCTGCATCCCCCGTTTCCCCCGATGGAGGCAAAGTCGGTCGACGAGATCCCGACCGGCCCCGATTGGCAATACGAGCCGAAATGGGACGGCTTCCGCTGCCTCGTCTTTCGCGACGGCCCCAAGGTGGAGCTGCAATCGAAATCCGGCCGCCCGCTGACCCGCTATTTCCCCGAGATCGCCGCCGCCGCCAAGGCGCTGCCCGCCAGGCGCTTCGTGCTCGACGGCGAGATCGCGGTGCCGGCGGGGCGCATCTTCTCGTTCGACGCCCTGCTGCAGCGCATCCACCCGGCCGCGAGCCGCGTCGCGCGGCTGGCGGCCGAGACCCCGGCGCTGATGATCGTGTTCGATCTTTTGGCGGATGAGCGCGGCAAGGCGCTGGTCGATCTGCCGCTGCGGGAGCGCCGGCCCCGATTGGAGGATTTCGCCGCCCGGCAATTCGCGAAAGCCGAATGTTTCCGGCTCTCGCCGGCGACCGTGCGGCTCGCCGAGGCCAAGGGCTGGCTCAAGCGGGTCGGCGCGACGCTCGACGGCATCATCGCCAAGCGCCGCGACCTCCCCTACGCGGCCGGCAACCGCGACGGCATGCAGAAGATCAAGAATTATCGCAGCGCCGACTGCGTGGTCGGCGGCTTCCGCTACAACGAGGGCAAGAAGGTCGTGGGCTCGCTGCTGCTCGGGCTGCATGACGAGGCCGGGCTGCTCGACCATGTGGGCTTCACCTCCACCATCAAGGCGAGCGACAAGCCGGCGCTGACCAAGAGGCTCGAAAAGCTGAAAGGCCCGCCCGGCTTCACCGGCGACAAGCCGGGCGGCCCGAGCCGCTGGTCGACCGAGCGCTCGGGCGAATGGGTGCCGCTCAAGCCGAAGCTCGTGGTCGAGGTCTGCTACGACCACTTCTCGGGCGACCGTTTCCGCCACGGCACCCGCCTGCTGCGCTGGCGGCCCGACAAATCGCCGAAGCAATGCACGATGGACCAGGTGAAGCAGAAGAAGGGGGATTTGATGAAGTTGCTGGGGTGATGCGGACGGTGGGAAGGACTACATCCCGCCGCAGGCGACGCCCTTCTTCGGACCGCTATGTGCGGCACGCCGGGGGCGCGTGGGCCGGCATGACGATCATGCGCCGACGGGTTGGGCCGCCGGCCTGCCGGCGCGCGCGGCCGAGCAGACGCCCGTCGCCGGAAGCACCAGACGCACGTCCTGGGCGGCCGGCAGATCGCCCGCCAGGTAGGCGGCGACGGAACGAACCTGCTCGTAGCCGGTCGCCATCAGGAAGGTCGGCGCACGTCCGTAACTCTTGATCCCGACCGTGAAATATCCGGCTTCGGGATGCGCCAGCTCGCGAAAACCGTGCGGCGGAACGCTGCCGCAGGAATGCAGGTTGGGATCGATCGAAGGGCCGAGCGCGCGCGGGCTTTCCAGCCATGGATCAAGATCGAGGCGCAGCTCGCGCGTCAGCGTCGGATCGGGACGCTGACCGGTGGCGACGATGATGCGATCGACCGGGTCGAGGGCGAACGGCCCTGCCGGCGTCTGGCCGCTGACGACCAGGGCGTCGCCGCGCCGTTCGATGCGTTCCGCACCAAAACCCAGCACCAGCTGCACGGCGTCCCCCGCCACCAGCGCCTGAAGATCGCTGCCGAGCTTGCCGCGCGCCGGAAGCTTGTCGGCGGTGCGGCCGCCGAAAATCCGGTCGAGCGTCTTGGCACGCGCCGCCCATGTGAGGCGAAGCTTCGGATCATTTTGCGCAAGGCGGCCGAGGTCGAGCAACGCATTGGCAGCCGAGTGACCGCCGCCGACAACGAGCACGCGCTGGCCTACATACGTGGCGTGATCCGCGCCCAAAACATCAGGAATGCCGTAGGCGATACGATCCGCACAGGCCGTCTCGCCGATCGCCATGACGCCGGACGCGCCAAGCGGATTGGGCGTCTGCCATGTGCCGGAGGCGTCGATGACGGCGCGCGCGAGCACCACGCCCGGGCCGCTGCTGCCATTCTGCACGGTGAGCGCAAAGGGGCGCGTGTCGCGCTCGCGCGTCACCACCTTGTCGAGCCCCTGCCGGGTGATCGTCTGCACGCGGGCCCGCGTTCGGATCACCGCCGCCATGACGGGAATCCGCGCCAATGGCGCCAGATACGCGTCGACCAGCTCGCGCCCCGTCGGCATGGCGGCGGGCGGCGACTCCTGCCAGCCGTGCTGGCGCAGCAGGGCGGCTGCGGCGGCGTCGATGTTGAGCCGCCACGGCGAGAACAGGCGGACATGGCCCCAGTCGCGGACATTGGCCGCAACGGTCTCGCCCGATTCATAAAGCCGAACCGGAAGGCCGCGCGTGATAAGGTGCGCCGCGGCCGCGAGGCCGATCGGACCGCCGCCGATGACAACCACCGGAAGATCGTTCGTGCTCATGCGAGCTCCTTCGCGCGCTTTTTTACTGACGGCTTGGCGCAGCTGGCGCCGACACCCTTGCAGCAATTCTCGGACAGATAGGCGACCAGCGCTCGCATGCTCTCGTAGCGCGCCGCATAAATCATGTGGCGGCCGTCGCGGCGGACGGTAATCAAACCGGCATGGCGAAGGCGATCGGCGTGAAACGTCAAGTTGCTGGCCGCAATAGCGAGCCGCGCCGCGATCTCGCCGGCTCCCAATCCTTCCGGCCCCGCCTGGACCAGCAGGCGGAACATGTCGAGGCGGCTGTCCTGCGCGAGCGCCGCAAGCGCCGTCACAATTTCCGTCTTTTTCATATTTCAATAATTATAGAATTATGCAACAATCGTCAAGACCCTTCGGGAGGAACCCGTCAGTGACAGCAGCATGCGACCAGCCGGCGGTGGATCGCCGCGGCAAGCGGCTGGTCGTATCGGTGCTCGGCGCGCTGCAGATCCTGTCCTGGGGCTCGACCTTCTATCTGCTGGCGGTGCTCGCCGCGCCGATCGTGCGCGATACCGGCTGGCCCTATGACCAGGTCATGGCGGGTCTCTCGATTGCGCTCCTGGTCGCCGGACTGGTTTCACCGCGAACCGGCCGCGCCATCGGGGCGCATGGCGGACGACCAGTGCTCGCAGTGGGCGCGGTGGTGCTGTCGATCGGCTTCGTGCTCATCGGCACGGCACAACATCGCGCCTGGTATTTTTCGGGCTGGGCGGTGCTCGGCCTCGGCATGGGCGCCGGACTCTACGATGCGGCCTTCGCCACCCTCGGGAATCTCTACGGCAAGAACGCGCGCGGCGCGATCACGGGCGTGACGCTACTCGGCGGATTTGCCAGCACGGTCTGCTGGCCCTTCAGTGCCTATCTGGTCGCGCATGTTGGCTGGCGCGCGACCTGTCTGGCGTATGCCGCCATCTGGGCCGCCGTCGCGTTGCCGCTCTATCTTCTGGCGCTGCCCCGCCGCGGCCCGCAAGCCGAGACCGTGGGGACGCCCGTGGCCGATGCCGCATCGCAAGAAGGGCTGCGCCACGAAGGCCCGCTCTTTGTCGTTCTGGCGATGGTGCTGACCATCAGCGCGGCGATCCTCGCCACAATGGGATCGCACCTCGTCCTGATCCTCCAGGCGCGCGGCCTCGACCTCGGCGGCGCGGTCGCCCTGGGGATGCTGATCGGTCCCTCGGCCGTGGGTGCGCGATCTATCGAGATGCTCGCCGGAAGCCGCTATCATCCGATCTGGACCATGATGGCGTCAGTCGGGCTGGTGGCACTCGGCGTCTGCCTGTTTCTCACAAGCGCGTCCTTGTTCGCGGCCGCCATTGTTCTTTATGCCTCGGGCAACGGAATTGGATCGATCGCGAAGGGCACGCTGCCGCTCGCCCTGTTCGGCGCGGAGCGCTACCCCGCGCTGGTGGGACGGCTGGCGCTGCCGATCATGTTCGCGATGGCGCTCGCACCCTTCGTTGGCGCCGTCGCGTTTCAGCACGGCGGCGCGACGGGGACGCTTCTGATCCTGCTCGGTCTGGCGTTGAGCAATGTCGTCCTGATCGCGGCGCTGTGGGTGCTGAGCAGAGGGCGGCGATGAGGCGCGGGCCGCTCGAACACAACGTAGGAGCGTCCCATTCTGTGGCAACCCCGCCCCCGCCAGATACAGCGACCCCGTGATCAGGATCCGCGGCGCCGGGCCATTGAGGAGCGCATGGGTGGTTGATTGTGGTACAGCAAGGGCCGCCAAGCTGAAGGTGTGGCATTCAGCATCTTTACGGCAATGGCCCGTGCCTCCTACCTGAGCTTTCATACTGCGGATCGGACGGACTGCGCCGCGAAATGACTCTGCCCATAACGAATAAATTGTGACTGGTGGCTTCACATATTTTTTGAAATATCTCTCTTGGTGCGGGTCGCGGCGCCATATTGAGCACGCCGCGCGGTTCAAATGTCTCGGGGTCAATTGCGCGGGGCGGAAGAATTTCAGGCATAGTCATCATCCGGCAGACGGACGCTACTTCGGGCGTGTCAAATGTGATCGGAATAATCGCGTGAGCAAAGGCATTCCTAATCCCCTTGATGCAATCCAAGTTATTTTTTGTCTCCGGTCCGAAAAGTCCCAAGCCGTAACCGAGTCTTATTTTCGCTTCGAAGCTTCGAAGCGGCCCGACTGATCGAAATAGAAGTTTTTGAATATTTTCTAGTTGTGACAAGTTGTTGCGGATGGCATAGCGCAAGCAAAGCTCTATATGACAGCCTAAGAGAACTGCCGCCCCACGGTCGTTTTTCTCGCGATTTATTTCCTCATGGAATGAGACGAAGTAAGCTGGGGTCGGCTCTTGGTGGGAAAGAAATGACAATGCTTCCAAAGGTGTCGTCATCGAGCGATTCCTATAGAGTCCAAGAGTCGCGAGAGCATATTGTGCTTGCCAAAATGTGAACAACGACCGCCGGCGCCGCTCTCGGCATTGCTCATCCCCAGTCTCTCAATGGTAGTAGACTCCCAGCCGGTCTATTATCATCAACATTACCGCCTCACGCCAGCTGCCTTCGGAACGCGTTGGGATCGGAAACGCCTCACTCGTTAGAGCCCGGTCCGGCAAGCCGAATGCAGATTGTATCGAAAGCGACGGACACGAAATCGCCGCTCTCGAATTTTGCACGATCGGGCTCTTTGGAAACGATCAGCGACCAGTGCTCGTCAAGGAGTCGCGCCTTCAGGAACAGTTCGATCGCGGCATAAAAATGAATGATCGAGTATTTCGGAGCGCCCTCGAATTCATCGATCGCACGCGTCAGGAAATCGAGCGCGTTTTCGATGAGGCGGCTCAGGTGGTCCATTTCAGCCATGGCACTACGTATGCTGTTGTCTATTGGCCCCGCTACCGGAGCGGCGAAGTTAGCGCGGCTGCTGGACGTCGTGCTTGGAACCGCAACATCATCTCTTGCAGAAATTCTGTATTTGTTCTCACGTCCGAAGGTAGTGCCTCAGTTTCAATTACGCAGGCGCCATTTGCTTAGCCATTTGCATCCACATTCATCTAGATGAACTGCGCAGGCTGTTCATAATTGAGGTGGTAAAATAATAGCGGCTGGGCGATGCCGACCGCCAGATCGCTGAAGTAATTACAAAAAAAGAAAATAGCACTAAATCTCTAGCGCTAATTGCGGCACGGCTAAGTCTGCCACAATCAATTGGGCCACTACCCGTCCGAAGGGTCTTGGCTCACCCCGGCAGCGTCCCATTTGCCGCCAGCACCGCCCCCGCCAGATACAACGACCCCGTGATCAGAATCCGCGGCGGCGCCTCGAGCTCCAGCGTCCCGATCGCGACCAGCGCGTCCTCGACGCTGGCCGCGCCGTCGGCCGGGATGCCGACCGAGCGCGCGATGGCGGCGATCGCGTCGGGCGCGAGGCCCTTGTCGGCATCGACCGGCACCGCGATCAGCCGGCGCGCCAAGCCAGCGAAATTGCGCAGAAAGCCTTCGGTATCCTTGGTCGACAGCATGCCGACGACGAGCACCAGCGGGCGCGACACCCGCTCCTCGAGGTCGGCGAGCGCGGCCGCGATGGTGCGCCCGCCGTCCGCGTTGTGGCCGCCGTCGAGCCACAGCTCGCTGCCGGCCGGCGCGCGCGGCGGCAGGGCGCCGGCGGCGAGGCGCTGCATGCGGGCGGGCCAGTCGGCGGCGACGACACCCTGCTCGAAGGCCTGCGCCGGCAGCTTGAGTTGCGCGGCGCGCAGGGCCGCGATGGCGGTGCCCGCATTGTCGAACTGATGGCGGCCGAAGAGGCGCGGCGGCGGCAGGTCCAAAAGCCCGTCGGTGTCCTGAAAAACCAGGCGGCCGCGCTCCTCCGACGCCACCCAGTCCTGCCCCATCACGTGCAGGGGCGCCGACACTTCCGCCGCGCGCGCCGCGATGACGGAGAGCGGGCCTTCGGTCTGCCGGCCGATCACGGCCGGCACGCCGCGCCGCAGGATGGCGGCCTTCTCGGTCGCGATCTTCTCCAGCGTGTCGCCCAAAAACTCGACGTGATCGATCGACACCGGCGTGATGACGCTGGCGAGCGGACGCTCGACCACGTTGGTGGCGTCCAGCCGCCCGCCGAGACCGACCTCGAGCAGCAGCACGTCGGCGGGATGGCGCGCGAACAGGAGCAGGGCGGCCGCGGTCTCGATCTCGAACACGGTGATGGGCTGGTCGCCATTGAGGCGCTCGCAGTCGGCGAGCGCGGCGCCAAGCTCGTCGTCGCCCACCAGCACGCCGCCGCCGGGACGGCCGAGGCGGAAGCGCTCGTTGATGCGCACGAGATTGGGCGAGGTGTAGACATGCGCGCTGCGCCCGTCCGCCTCCAGCATGGCGCGCATGAAGGCCACCGTCGATCCCTTGCCGTTGGTGCCGGCGACATGGATTACCGGCGGCAGCCGGCGCTCGGGATGGCCGAGCGCGTCGAGGATGCGCCACATGCGATCGAGCGACAGATCGATGCGCTTGGGGTGCAGCGCCAAGAGACGCGCCAGGATGGCGTCGACGTGGGTCATCGCCTCAGTCCCGCGGCGTCATTGCCCGCGTAAGCGGGCAATCCAGTACACTCAGGCGCTGGAATTCGAAGAAACAAGTCGTCCCAATTTCGCTCTCTGCCCATCAACGAATCCCGGGCGTACTGGATTGCCCGCTTTCGCGGGCAATGACGGAGTGGGTGTCCAAGCTCATTCGACGCTCGCCACCTCTTCGGGCGCCGGCAGGGACGGGCGCGGCGGGGGCACGGGGGCGGGCGGGGCCTTGGTGAGGATGCGGCAGAGATTCGCGATGGTCTGGCGGAGCTGGGCGCGCGGCACCACCATGTCGACCATGCCGTGAGCCTTGAGATATTCCGCCTTCTGGAAGCCCTCGGGCAGCTTCTCGCGGATGGTCTGCTCGATCACGCGCGGGCCCGCGAAGCCGATGAGCGCGCCGGGCTCGGCGATATGGGCGTCGCCCAGCATGCCGTAGGACGCCGTCACGCCGCCGGTGGTGGGATTGGTGAGCACCACGATATAGGGCTTACCGGCCTCGCGCAGGCGCTGCACCGCCACCGTGGTGCGCGGCAGCTGCATCAGCGCCAGAATGCCTTCCTGCATGCGCGCGCCGCCGGAGGCGGCAAACAGCACGAAGGGCGTGCCGTGGTCGACCGCGGTCTCCAGCCCCTTGATCACCGCCTCCCCCGCCGCCATGCCGAGCGAGCCGCCCATGAAGTCGAAATCCTGCACGCCGATCACCACCGGCAGCCCCTCGAGCTTGCCGAAGCCGAGCTTGATCGCGTCCTTCAGCCCGGTCTTGGCGCGCGCGTCCTTGAGGCGGTCCGCATAGCGGCGCTCGTCGCGGAACTTGAGCGGATCGACCGGCACGTCGGGCACGCCGATGTCGAACCACGTCTCGCCGTCGAACATCGATTTGAGGCGCGCCACCGCGCCCATGCGCATGTGGTAGTTGGAGCCCGGAATGACGAACTGGTTGGCCTCGACGTCCTTGTAGAAGACGAGCTGGCCCGACTCCGGACACTTGATCCAGAGATTCTCCGGCACGTCGCGGCGGGCGAGGAAGTTGCGGATCTTTGGCCGCACCACGTTGGAGATCCAGTTCATTCAGCGTCTCCGAGCTTTATCTCGACCTCGTCCTGAGAAGGCGCGAAGCGCCGTCTCGAAGGACGGGCCGCGGGCGAGTGCGGCGTCGGTTGCCCATCCTTCGAGACGCCCGCACGCAGGTCGGCTATAGCCGACCTGCGCATCAATAATGCCGATCTCGGGTAAACCCGAGATCGGTGCGGGCTCCTCAGGATGAGGTGGGTGGCTGGGCGATCTCGTTTGTTTCAAATGATCGGCCTTTTCGAATGGCGCCACCCCCCTCCCCGACCCTCCCCCACAAGGGGAGAGGGAGCGCAGGGGCCGTGCACGCCTTACATAATGCTTCGCCTACTCCGCCGCGACCCGGCGCGCGGTGCGGACGCCGGCGGCGAGGTCGGCGACGAGGCTGGTGACCGCCCCGACGGTGCGCGCGGTCGCCTTGCCGTTGCCGTCCAGACTCTGCTTCAGCACATCGATCAGGGCCGAGCCGACCACGACGCCGTCGGCGCCGCGCGCGATCTCGGCGGCCGCCTGCGCGGTGCGCACCCCGAAGCCGACCGCGACCGGCAACCTGGTCACGCGCTTGATGCGCGCCACGGCCTCGCCGACGCGCTGGGCATTGGGGGCGGCCGCGCCGGTGATGCCGGCGACCGAGACGTAGTAGACGAAGCCCGACGCATTGGCGAGCACGGCCGGCAGGCGCTTATCGTCCGTCGTCGGCGTCGCCAGGCGGATGAAATTCAGGCCGGCGCGCAACGCCGGCAGGCAGAGCTCCTCGTCCTCCTCGGGCGGCAGATCGACCACGATCAGGCCGTCGACGCCGGCCGCTTTGGCGTCGGCCAGGAAGCGGTCGACGCCATAGACATAGATCGGGTTGTAGTAGCCCATCAGCACGATCGGGGTCTCGGCGTCCGTGGCGCGAAACGCGCGCACCATGTCGAGCGTCCTGGTCATGCGCTGCCCGGCCGCCAGCGCGCGCAGCGACGCCGCCTGGATGGCGGGCCCGTCGGCCATCGGATCGGTGAAGGGCATGCCGAGCTCGATCACGTCGGCGCCGGCCTTGGGCAGGCCCTGCAGGATGGCGAGCGAGGTCTCGTAATCCGGATCGCCGGCCGTGAGGAAGGTCACGAGCGCGGCGCGGCCTTCTTGCTTCACGGCCGCGAAGCGACGGTCGATGCGGGTGGCGGTCACAGCTTGCCTCCGAGATGCTCGGCCACCGAGAAAATATCCTTGTCGCCGCGGCCCGACAGGTTGACCACCATCAGGTGATCCTTGGGTTTCTTGGGCGCGAGCTCGGCGACGCGGGCGAGCGCGTGTGCGGGCTCGAGCG
Source organism: Xanthobacteraceae bacterium (assembly GCA_036270895.1). GTDB lineage: Bacteria > Pseudomonadota > Alphaproteobacteria > Rhizobiales > Xanthobacteraceae > JAVDCA01. The sequence continues at coordinate 3,884 of DATBBS010000548.1, read as the reverse complement.
CCGGGATGATGCCTTCGAGCTTCGACAGAAGCTGGAAGGCATCAAGCGCCTCCTGGTCGGTGGCGGACAGGTATTTTGCGCGCCCGGTCTCGTAGAGCCAGGCATGCTCGGGCCCGATGCCCGGATAGTCGAGGCCGGCCGAGATCGAATGGGCTTCCTGGATCTGGCCGTCGTCGTCCATCAGGAGATAGGTGCGGTTGCCGTGCAGCACGCCGGGCTTGCCGCCCGCGAGCGACGCCGCGTGCAGGCCGGACGAGAGGCCATGGCCGGCCGCCTCGACGCCGTAGATCTCGACCGAGGGGTCGTCGAGGAAGGGATGAAACAGGCCCATCGCGTTCGAGCCGCCGCCGATGCAGGCGACGAGCGAATCGGGCAGCCGGCCCTCCGCGGCCTGCATCTGCGCGCGGGTCTCGTGGCCGATGATCGACTGGAAGTCGCGCACCATCGCCGGATAGGGATGCGGGCCCGCCACGGTGCCGATGCAGTAATAGGTGGTCGCCACGTTGGTGACCCAGTCGCGCAAGGCCTCGTTCATCGCGTCCTTGAGGGTCTTTGCGCCTGACTGAACCGGCACCACCTCGGCGCCCAGCATCTTCATGCGAAACACATTGGGCTTCTGCCGCTCGACGTCGACCGCGCCCATGTAGACGATGCATTCGAGGCCGAAGCGCGCGCAGAGCGTGGCGGTCGCGACCCCATGCATGCCGGCGCCGGTCTCCGCGATGATGCGCTGCTTGCCCATGCGGCGCGCCAGCATGATCTGGCCGAGCACGTTGTTGACCTTGTGCGAGCCGGTGTGGTTGAGCTCCTCGCGCTTGAGATACACCTTGGCGCCGCCCAGGTGTTGCGTGAGCCGCTCGGCGAAATAGAGCGGGCTCGGCCGGCCGACATAATGGGCGAGATGGCTGTCCATCTCGCGCTGGAATTCGGGGTCGGCCTTTGCGGCCGCATAGGCCTGCTCGAGCTCGAGGATCAGCGGCATCAGCGTCTCGGCGACGAAGCGGCCGCCAAAGATGCCGAAATGCCCGCGCTCGTCGGGCCCGGTGCGGAACGAATTGGGCTGCCGGATCGTCATGCTGTACCCGCGTTCTTCTTCTGCCCGAGATCCTTGGGCGTATCGTTTTTCGAACCGAGATCCTCGGGCGCATAATATTTCGGACCGGAGCTTCTCGGCTCCATCGGACCCAGCGCGGCCGCTGCGGCGCGCGCGGCCTGGATGAAGGCGCGAATCTTCGCCGGGTCCTTCTCGCCCAGCGCGCGCTCGACCCCGCTGGACACGTCGACGGCGGGCGCCCGCGTGACCCTGAGCGCCTCGGCCACGTTGCCGGCATCGAGGCCGCCTGAGAGCATGAAGGGCAGGCTGGGGTCAAGGTTCTCGAGCAGCCGCCAGTCGAACGGCTTGCCGAGCCCGCCCGGCCGGCTGGCGTCGCGCGGCGCACGGGCGTCGAACAAGAGCCAGTCGGCGACCTCGGCGTAGAGATAGACCGGCGAGACGTCCTCGCGCCGCGCGATCGGCAGCGCCTTCATGACCGGAAGCCCGAAGCGCGTCCTCACCGTCACGACGCGGTCGGTCGTCTCGCGGCCATGCAGCTGCAGCATGTCGGGCGCCAGCACCTCGACGATGCGGGCGAGCTCGTCGTCGGACGCGTCCACCGTGAGCGCCACCTTGCGGGCCCGGCCGCGCACGCGTTCGCCGAGCTCGCGCGCCCGCCCGAGCCCGAGATTGCGCGGCGACGCCGCGAAGAACACGAAACCCACCATGTCGGCGCCGGCATCGAGCGCCGCATCGAGCGCTTCCGGAGTGGACAGGCCGCAGATTTTCACGAGGAGGCTCATGCGCCCATGCTCTCGACCAACGCGATCAACTTTTCAAGCTCCAGAGCTTGCGACTGCTAACTCGTCATGCCCGCGCTTGTCGCGGGCATCCACGTCTTGTCGCAAGTCACATAAGACGTGGATGGCCGGGACAAGCCCGGCCATGACGGTGTGGAGTGGATGGCCGGGACGAGCCCGGCCATGACAGTGTGGATACGTCCTACATAGCGACGATCAGTCCATTATAGCACAAGAATCAATTCCTATCACTCCCCCGCCACACCAGGATGGCGGCCGCCAGGTCCTCGATCGCGGTGCCGACCGACTTGAACAGGGTGATCTGCTTGTCGGTGGTCCGTCCCTTGGCGGTGCCGCGGCAGAGCTCGAACAGGTCGCCGCGGATATCCGCCTTGGCGATCACCTTGCGGCGCAGCGGGATCACCACGTCGCCCGCTTCCTTCAGCGCGCCCGCGCGGGTGTCGACATAAATCCGCGCGCGCTTCACGGCGTCATCGTCCGCCTCGCGCATCTTCGGCGTGAAGCCGCCCACCAGGTCCACATGGGTGCCGGGACGCAGCCAGCGGCCGCGGACGAGCGGCGCGCTCGCCAGGGTCGCGCAGCACACGATGTCGGCCTCGGCGACGGCGGATTCGAGATCGTCGGCCTCCGCCACCGTCACGTCGATGCCGGAGACCGTGAGTCCGAAGGCCGCCGCGATGGCCCGGCTGCGGGTGCGGTTCCACAAGGTCACGCGCTTGATCGGCCGCACCGCGGCGTGCGCCCGCACCAGATGCGGCGCCAGCGCGCCCGCCCCGATCATCACCAGATGCGCCGCGTCTTCCCGCGCCAGATAAGTCGATGCAAGCGCGGAGGCCGCCCCGGTGCGCCATGCGGTGAGCGCCGCCGCGTCCATCAGGGCGAGCGGGGCGCCGGTCGCGCCCGACATCAGCAGGTAGCTGCCGTGCAGCGAGGGCTGGTTCGCCGCCGCGTTGTCGGGGAAAACCGTGACGATCTTGCAGCCGAGAAAGCGCTCGGCCGGCTCGCCCGCGCTCCAGGCCGGCATGAGCAGCAAGGTGGCGCTGCCGCGTCCGGGCTGCGGCACCGTATGATGGTGGCGCAGCGGCACCGTGATATCGCGGCGGAACGCGTCCCGGAGGGTCTCGACCAGCGCCGGAAAAGTGAGCGCCGTGGCGATGTCGGCGGCGGTGATGACGCGGAGCGGCGGCGCGGCCACGGGACCGTCAGGCCGCCGGCGGGCGCAGCGACAACGGATGCGGCGCCGGCGCGGCCTCGCGGGTGGCGAGCTGGCGGCGCAACCGGTCGGCCTCCTGGCGCGCGGCGCGCAGATCGGCATCGAGCCGGCGCGCGGCGCGGCGCCATTTGGTCTGCCTGAGCCAGGCCGCGATCCCGCCGATGATCACGCCGGCGATGACCAGCACGAAGACCAGCACGAAGAGCGGCGCACGCACCACCATGGCGGGATCGGTCGTGTTGAAGGGATCGAACGAGACGGTGACGACGTCGCGGTTGGCGACCGCGAGCGCCACGATGAGCAGCCCGAGCGGGACGAGGATGACGGCGGAGACGATCTTGCGAATCATAAGCGGGTTTCTCTCAGCGCAGGGTCGTCATCTTGATCCAATCCCGCCATCCTGAGGCGGCCACGCTCTTGCGCGGCCCACGCAGGCCGGCTGTAGCCGACCTGCGCACTCAATATCCCGATTTCGGGTAAACCCGAAATCGGTGGATGCGGCCGATGAGGCGCCACAAGGGCGCAAGCGGCACCGTACGGGCCGTCGTCCTTCGAGGGCCGGCTGCGCCGGCCACCTCAGGATGACGGTCGCAACTTCGGAGCTTACGCGCCCTCGGCCCGGTTCAGGCGCTCGCGCATTTCCTTGCCGGTCTTGAAGAAGGGCACGTATTTCTGATCGACCGAGACCAGCGCGCCGGTGCGCGGATTGCGCCCGGTGCGGGCCGGGCGGTTCTTGACCGAGAAAGCGCCGAAGCCGCGCAGCTCGACCCGGTCGCCGCGCGCCATGGCGGCGATGATCTCGCCCAGGATCGCATTC
>DATBBS010000547.1:0-6710 GCA_036270895.1 Xanthobacteraceae bacterium | reverse complement strand
CGGCACTTTCCATTGATCGGCGGCCGCCTGCATCAGCATCATGCGGGCGGCGGCGCCGCCGCGCCGCACGTAATCCTGCGAGGTGCGGATGCCGCGGCTGCCGCCGGTGCCCATCTCGCCCCAGACGCGCTTGCGCGCGAGGTTCTGCCCGGGCAAGACGCGCTCGGCCTTCACCTTTTTCCAGTCGCAGTCCAGCTCCTCGCCGACGAGCTGGACCAGGCCGGTGATGGTGCCCTGCCCCATCTCGGAGCGGGCGACGCGGATCACGCAGGTGTTGTCGGGCTGGACCACCACCCACGCATTGACCTCGGTGCCGGCGGCGCCCTGCGCGTCCGCCGCCCCGATGCCGAACGGCACGTGGAAGCCGAGCGCGAGCCCGCCTGTCGCGGCGGCGGAGCCGACCACGAAGCCGCGACGCGAAACCTTGGACTTCGCCGCGGCCTTGCCGGATTTCCGGGAGGCGGCGGACATATCGGTGGGGATCTTGGTTGTCATGGCGGCCTCCCTCAGGACTTGCTGGTGGCGGGAGCCGCCGCGCGGCTGCCATTGGGCTGGCCGGCGGCCAGATGCACGCCGGCGCGAATGCGCTGATAGGTGCCGCAGCGGCAGATATTGGTCATCGCCTGGTCGATGTCCTGGTCGGTCGGCTTGGGGTTCTTCTTGAGCAGCGCCGCCGCCGCCATGATCTGTCCGGACTGGCAATAGCCGCATTGCGGCACGTCGAGCTCGGCCCAGGCCTTCTGGATGGGATGCGAGGCGTTGGGAGAGAGTCCCTCGATGGTGACGATCTTGTCGCTTGCTTTGACGCTGCCGAGCGGAATCGAGCAGGAGCGCTGGACCTCGCCGTTGATGTGCACCGAGCAGGCGCCGCATTGCGCAACACCGCAACCGTATTTGGTGCCGGTGAGACCGACATGCTCGCGGATGACCCACAGGAGCGGCGTGTCCGCCTCCGCCTGCACGTCCCATGTTTTGCCGTTGACGTTGAGCTTCGCCATGAGCTTCCTCTCCCGGATTTGCCAGCGTTGTCTTGAAACTTGGCGGCTGTGGTTGGGGCAGTGTATCGCGCCGGCGAGAGAGTGGAAACGGGGGTGCGACACAATCCGCGCGATCACCCGGGTTGCCGCGGCGTGCGCTGGTCGCTCGGCACCGGACTGACGCTCGCCATGCCGTCGGCCGAGAAGCGCAGATCGAGCAGACGCCATTCGTCGTATTTTCCGGCCGGCAGCGTCATGTAGGGCTGGCACTTCTGCAGCGCGCGCATCGCGGCTTTCACCAGCACCGGCCCCTGCGCCGACGCCGGCGCGGCGAGCAAGGCCGGGCTCGTCGTCAAGCCGCCGTCGGGCCGCAAGCTGACGCGGATCACCACCTGCAATTTCGGCGCAGCGACCAAGCCGGCCGGCGCCGCCCAACAGCTTTGCACATGCGCCGAAAAGGCGGCGATCTCTTCAGGACTCAGATTGGCCTGGACTTCCGAAGGACCCCCACCGGCGGCCGCGCCGGCCATGGGCGTGGGCAATCCCAGCAATTGCGCGAGCCTCGCGGCCTCGCCGAGGGTGGGCGCCGCGGTCTGCGGCACCGCCGGCGGGCGCGGCATCGGAAAGGCGTCGAGCCCCGGGGATGACGGCGCCTGCACCGGCTCGGCCTGCGGCTGCGGCGGCGGGGTCGGCTGCGCCGGCTCGCCGGGCGCCGATGGCTGCGACGCCGACGACTCCGCAGCCTTCTTCGACAGCTCGGCAACCTCGTCCGGCGACACGATATCGACCGTCATCGAATTCACCGGCGCGGGCCCGAGCAGCTTGGGCGTGACGAACACGACGGTTCCGACCAGCGCCAGGTGGACAAGGGTGGACAGCGCGAGGCCGCCCGCGACGGCGAAGCCGCCGAGCCGCCACGCCGTCGAGCGCGGCTCGTCGACCGCCGCTTCCGCTTGCGGAGTGACGCCGATGTCAGCCATTGGGTTCTCGCCGCCGCGAGCGCATGGGCCGCCTCTTTGCACCGCCGTTGTTAGCATACCGATTGCGGCGAAAGTCGTGTTTGCGGCTGCGTCACCAAGTCATGCAGGCTCGCCGACGGTCACGGATTATGGGATTTCGGCGAACCGGTGACGGCGGTCAACATCAGTATTGAGGCCTAGGCGGCCGCGGGATCGGTGACGGTCACGGGGTCGACCTCGCGATTCAGCACTTGCTGCAACCGCTTCTCGTCGAGCGAATTTTCCCACTTGGCGACGACGATCGTGGCAACGCCGTTGCCGATGAGGTTGGTCGGGGTGAGGCCCTCCGACAGCAACCGGTGCACGCCGAGGATCAGGGCGACGCTCTCGACCGGGATCGAGCCGACCGAGGCCAGCGTGGCGGCAAGCACGACGAAGGCCGCGCCCGCCACGCCGGCCGCCCCCTTGGAGGCCAGAAGCAGCACGCCCAGCAGGCCCACTTGCTGGCCCAGGGTCAGCGGCGTGTTGGTGGCCTGGGCCAGGAACACCGCGGCGGTCGCCAGGTAAAGACACGTGCCGTCGAGATTGAACGAATAGCCGGTCGGGATGACCAGCCCGACCACGCTTTCCTCGCAGCCCGCATTCTCCAGCTTGGCGATCATGCGCGGCAGCACCGTTTCCGACGACGTGGTCGCCAGCACGATCAGGAGCTCTTCCCAGATGTAGCGAATGAACTTCGGCAGGCTGAAGCCGCACCAGTGGGCGATCGGCCAGAGGACCCCGAAGATGAAGATAAGGCAGGTGAGATAGAAGCTGAGCAACAGCTCCCCGAGCGAGAACAGGGACGTGGCGCCGAATCGGCCGACCGTGAACGCGATGGCGCCGAAAGCGCCGAGCGGCGCCGCCCACATGACGATCGCCACGATCCGGAAGAGCATCTGCGAGCTTGCTTCGATCAGATCGTTGATCGGCTTGCCGGCTTTCCCCATCCAGCTCAGCGCGAAGCCGCACAGCACCGAGATAAACAGGACCTGGAGGACGTTACCCTCGCTGAAGGCGCCCACGAAGGTGTTGGGTATGATGTTGAGCAGGAATTGCTCGGTGCCCTGCTTGTGCGTCAGCTCGACATAGGACGCGACCGACGACGTGTCGACATGCGAGAGGTCGACATTCATTCCGACGCCCGGCTTGAAGACATTCACCGCGACGAGCCCGATCACCAGCGCCACCGTGGTCAGCACCTCGAAATAGATCAACGCCTTCAAGGCGACACGCCCGACCTTGGCCATGTTGGCCATGCTGGAGATCCCATGCACCACCGTGCAGAAGATGATCGGCGCGATGAGAACCCGGATGGCCTTGATGAACGCATCCCCCAGCGGCTGCATGCTGGCGCCGAGCGATGGATAGAAGTGGCCCAGCGCGATGCCCGCCGCCATGGCGATGAGCACCTGGACCCACAATTGAAGATACCAAGGCCCGGCTTTCCTGCTCCGGGTGACACCCGCGGAATCCACTGGCATGGCTTCCTCCACCCCGCGATACTTGGATCGCGTGCCGGGTAACGCTGCCGGACCGTGTCTTACGCCTCTCGCTCAGGGCCTTTCAGGAACGCCGCGGCGGCCGCCCCTGTTCCAACGGCCTACCGCATCATCTGCCCGATCTTTTCCACCAATGGCGGCGGCAGGCGCAGCGTCTCGCGCACGATCTCGTCGATCTCCTCGCCGGACGCGCCCTCGACCATCAGCTTGCGCCGCTCGCATTCGGCGAGGAAATCCGGATCCTTGAGCATCGCGCTGAAGGCGGTCCGCAACGCGCGCAGACGTTCCGGCGGCACACCCGGCGTCGTGATGATCGAGCGGCCGATATCGCCGGTGCTGGCGGCCGCGCGCAGCACGTCGCGGCCCTCGTCGGACAGCGCGAGCTCGGGGAGCGTCGGCACATCGGGCAACAGGCGGTGGCGCTTCAGCGAGGCCTGAAAGACGAACGTGGCCTGGCGCTCGCTCACCCAGTCCGGATGGCTCACCAGGATGCCGGGGAGCCCATAGGCGCCGACGATATCCACCTCGCCGCGTTCCATCGCGAGCAGGATGTCGGTCGTGCCGCTGTATCCGCGCACAAGCTTGAATTTCGCGCCCCCATAGGTCATGAGCGCGGTGGGAAACAGGACCGTGGTCGAGCCGCCGCCGGAGGCGCCGACCGTGAATTGCTTTGCGCGCACGTCATCGAAGGATTTGATGCCGCTCTTCGGCAACGCAACGCCGGTGTCGATGTTGGTCACCACGCGGCCCACATAGGGCATGCTGGCGACGTCGAGCTTGAGGCCGGGATTCGTCATGCTGTCGAGCGCGAAGGTCTGCGCCAGGCTGCCGAACACCGTGCCGTCCTTGGGCGCGACGTTGTGGATGAACTTGGCCGCCAGCAGGCTTCCGGCTCCCGGCATGTTCTGCACGACGATCGTCGGGCGACCCGGCAGATGCCGCGGCAGAAATTCGGCGACGATGCGGCCGTAGAGGTCGTAACCGCCGGCCGGGCCGTAGCCGATGAGCATGCGCAGCGTCTTGCCGCGGTAGAAATCCTCCACCGCGTCGGCCCGCCCGGGCGCGATCGCGCCGAGCAAGGCCGCAACCACGACCGCGGCGCCCATCATCGATGCTCTGCCCATTGCGGCTTTCGCTTTTAGTTGTGGCCCCCGCCGTTCGCGGGCGCGCGGCCGGGCGACCGGCCGATGAGGCGCGGGCAGCAGCGCGCCTCCGAAGACGCGCCGCGCCGTCGCCCGCTTGACAGAATTACCCGGCGGCAGCGCGAAGCTTGCGGCATTCCGCCTGGAAAACGTTGTCGAGGCACCATTCGGCCAGCTCGATGCCGGTCGGGAACCAGAGGCTTCCGGCCTTCTTCATGTGCTGGATGATGCCGCGCAGCGCCAGTGTGCGGCCGGGGCGCCCGATGATGTAGGGATGCATCGTGAAGGGGATGTATTTCGGGCGCTCCGCGCTGCTCTCGGAATAGAGCTCGTCGAAATAGGCCTTCCAGGTCTCGAGCCCGTGATACGGGTTGCCGTATTCGCCGTGACGATGGCCGAACAAGGTGCCGTCGCCGAAGGGCTGGCGCGGAAGCTCGACCAGAAGCTTGCCGTCCTTTTCCCACAGGAACGGCAGCTCCTCGTGGAAGCAGTTGGTGTTGAAGACGAAGCCGTGCTCGATCAGCAGCTCGATCGTGTTGGTGCTCTGCGTGCAGGAACGCCAGCCATAGGGGCGCCGACCCGTCCGCTTCTCGATCATCCCGATCGCCTTGGTCATGACCTCGGATTCCTGGTCGCGCGGCAGATAGCGCGCGATCTCGTGATTGTATCCGTGGCCTTCGACCACATGACCATGGGCGAGGATCGCCTGGACGGCTTCCGGAAAACGCTCGGCGATCGCGCCGCAGGTCAGGAAGGTCGCCTTGATGTTCTCTTCCTTCAGGATGCGCAGCAGCCGGTAGATCGCATGGTGCGGCCCATATTCGCCCTGGCTCCACATCTCGTAGTTCAGGATGCCGTTCTTGTCCGGCTTGACGTCCTCGCCGCCCTGGAAATCGAAGGTCAGGAAGACCGCGGCGCGCTCGCCGCGCGGCCAGCGGACCAGATGGTCGTAGTGATATTCCTTGAGCATGGCGGTCTCTCGGTTTTGCGGACGAGGCGGATGCCGAAATCCGCCTCCCTGAATGCGCGCGGCAGTATAGAATCCGGAAGGACTCATTGGTAGGCCAGATCCCGGAACAACTGTTGTTCTGGAATGACGCGTCCAGGAAGAGGTCAGATGTCGTTCACGGCAGCGCTCCGCGACCTGAACAAGCTCAACACTTTCGTCCGGGTGGCGCAGCGCCGGAGCTTCACCCAGGCGGCCGCCGAATTGCGCACCCGGCCCTCGGTGGTGAGCAAGCGGATGAAGGAGCTGGAGGCGACCCTGGGTTTTCGGCTGATCAACCGCTCGACCCATGGCCTCGTGCTCACCGACGCCGGCGAGGGCCTGTTTCAGCACTGCCTGCGGATGCTGGCGAGGCTCGACGATTACGTCGTCGAGCGGCGCAATCTCGACACCGGACCGTTCGGCACATTGCGGGTGCAGGCGACGAGCGACTACGCGCGAATGATTCTCGCACCGCTCATGGTCGCATTCGTGAAGGATCGTCCCGGCCTGCGCGTCCAGCTCTCGGTCGTGCCGGACAACGCCACCTCGGCCGAGGATGGCGTCGATGTCATCGTCAGCGGGCGAAAACCCGCGGTGCCCGGGGTGGTCGGTCACGACCTTGGCGCCATCCCGCATGTGGTCTGCGCCTCTCCGACCTATTTCAAGAAATTCGGGCGACCCAAAGCGCCGCAGGATCTTCGCGACCACAACTGCCTGGTCAATCCGTTTTCCAGGCCGAAGAGCTGGCCGTTTCAGAATTCCGCGCGGCCGCTGGTTGTCGACGTGAAAGGATCGATGTCGTCCACCAGCAATGACGTGCTGATCCAGATGGCGCTGCATGACTGCGGAATCATCCGGGTGCCGCTCGACACCGTGGAAACGGAGATCGCGGCGAAAAGGCTCAGGTGATATTCAGGAAATCATCGCTGTCGCCGGAACGGATGTGCGCCTATGTGGCCAAGGCGGGGCGGTTGCCGGCGAAGACCGCGGATTTCGTCAAGTTTCTGAAGGGTGCGCTCGGTCCACGATAAACGCCCGGGCGGCCGGTCGCCGGAAATAGCAAACAGACAGCGTCTGATTGAATGAATTTGGCGGAGAGGGAG
>DATBBS010000546.1:0-7059 GCA_036270895.1 Xanthobacteraceae bacterium | reverse complement strand
ACCTGTCCATCATCGCAAAACCATTCATCAGCAACGCAACAAAGTTCTGCGTTGCTTTGAGCGGCCTGGTTTTGCGGTGGTTTGGAGGGGTGCGAGCGACAGGTAAGGAAAAACCCGGGAAGCCTTTTTGGCGCCCGGGTGTATTTCTTATTTCTTATTTATTCGGTCTGCGGAGGGCTGCCAAGAGTCATGTTTGACGCTTCCGAGCGTCCTACTCCAGCGGCAGGCCCTTCCGTTCCGGTATCAGAAAAACGGTAGCCACGATGTCCACCAAATAGATGGTGGCCAGCAGCGCGATCGCCACCGTGAACGAATAGGTGGCCGCCAGCACCCCGACGACGAACGGCCCGAATCCCCCGACCCCACGTCCGAGGTTGAACAACACATTTGCGGCGGTCGCGCGCGCCTCGGTGGGATAGAATTCCGACAGCAGGGCGCCGTAGCCGCCCAGCATGCCGTTGACGAACATCCCCATGACGGCGCCGCCGATGAGCAGGGCGGTCGGGTCGGCCAGTTGCGAATAGACCAGCACCATCACGAAGGCGCCGGCCTGGAAGGTGAGCAGGGCCGGGCGCCGCCCGATGCGGTCCGCGAATTGGCCGAAGACCCAGATGCCGAGCGCCATGCCGAGCACCGTGACCGCGGTCCATATCGCCGACTGCGTCAGCGTGTAGCCGAAGCGCGTCGAGAGATAGCTCGGCAGCCAGATCATCAGGCCGTAATAGCCGAAATTCTGCACCGAGCAGAGGATCAGCATGGCGGCGCTGATCTTGGTGGTTGCGGCATCCTTGACCAGGAGGCGGAGCGGTACGTGTCGGCGCGCGACCGCGACGCGATCGAGAAATATTTTCGGCTCGCCCACATACCAGCGCACCGCGAAGGCGATGAGGCCGGGCACCAGGCCGACCAAAAACATGCCGCGCCATCCGATGCTCGACAGCAGCAACGGCGTCACCAGCGCCGCCGCCAGCACGCCGGCCTGCCAGCCCAGCGCCACATAGGCGCAGCCGCGCGCGCGATGGCGGGCCGGCCAGCTTTCCGCCACCAGCGTCATGCCGATGCCGAACTCGCCACCCAGCCCCAGCCCGGCGATCGTGCGGTAGGTCAGCAGGTCCCAATAGCCCTGCGCCACCGCGCCGAGCCCGGTGAAGACCGCAAACAGCAGGATGGTCCAGGTCAGCACCCGCACCCGGCCGTAATAGTCGCTGAGCACGCCGAACAGGATGCCGCCGACGACCGCCCCGATCAGCGTCCAGGTGACGAGCGATCCGGCCTGCGGCGGCGTCAGATGCAGGTCGGCGGAGATCGCCCGCAGCATGAAGCCCAGGATGAGCAGGTCGAAGCCGTCCATCGCGTAGCCGATGGTGGCGGCGGCGAGCGCTTTCCTGGCGGTCGAATCGAGCGGACCCGCGGTTTCGACGGCACCGGCATGGATGGCGGTCATGGCGTCCCCCTGTTGGATCGCGGTCCAACTCTGCCCGGATTGCACAAGCGGCTCAAGGCTGAGGTCGGGCCACGTTATCCACAGCCGGGACTCTCACGCGCCCCGCAACCCATGCGCGACAGGAAGGAACATGTCCTTCCATGAGGCTGGGACATTCTTGAGCCGGTTCGTCTTGCGCATGAACTCGACCAGCGTCATGAGGTTGGCCGGCGTCGTCGTGTAGTCGATATCCGGATCGGTGATCATCTTGACGATATCGCCCGCCGTGCTGCGCCGGTCTCCCGACAGGTCGAGATAGATCCTGGCCGCGTCGGCCGGATATTTCTTGATGAAGGCGTTCGCCTCCTCATGCGCCGCGAAGACTGCTTCGCAGATCGCCGTGTTGTCCTGATAGAAAGGCTGCGTCGTGACCTGGACGCCGTTGGTGTGCGGGCCTCCCAGCACATCATAGGACTTTACGACCGCGTGGAAGCCCGGCACCGCCAGCTCGTAATACTGGAACGGCGCCACGCAAAAATGAGTGGTGATCTCAAGCTTGCCCGACAGCATGGCGGCGGCCGCGTCGGGATGGCCCATGGACACGGTGAGGGGGTCGAGCCGCTCATACTGATCGAAGCCCCACACCTTGGCGGCCGCGATCTGCAGGATCATGGCCTGACCCGATATTTTCACCGTCGGAACCGCGATCTTGTCGGCATCGGTGAAGTCAGCGATCGTGCGCACCTTGGCGTTGCGCGTCACCAGCACATAGGGCATGGACTGAACCGTGCACAGCGCGCGCACCGCCCGGTTCGTGCCGACGGTTTTCTGCCATAGGGTCGCCAGCGACGGCGGCGCCACGTTGACGAACTCGATGCTGCCGCTCAGCAGCATGTCGTTGAGGGCGCCCGGACCCGACACGGTCGTCCACGCAACGTCGAGAGCGCGAACGCCGTGGGCGGCCGCATGCTTCTCGATCAGCCGCTCCGCCTCCATCACCATCTGGGGCAGGAAGGGCAGCCCGTATTGCTTGCCGAGGCGGATGGCGCTCACCGCCGCGCGCGCCGCGCGGGCGAGCGCCGGCATCGCCAATGCACCAAGACCCAGGCCGAAATCAAATTGACGCCGGGTGATCCCCGTCATTGGTGATCTCCACCGAATGAAGCGTCCCAATTGCCACCAAATCGTATCACAGGCCGGCTTGGGCGCCAGGATGCAAATGCCGCAGCGCCTTGACGTTCGGCGGCTCCTCGGCTTGGAATGCCCGGCGTCAGCCGATGCGGCGCATCGCCGATGAGATCGCGTTCCATGCCCACGCCCCATGATCCCGATGCCGGTCGCGAGCCCGCTTTCGTCGCGCCCAAGCTCGCCTGCGACGCGCATTTTCATGTTTTCGGACCGCCGGACAAATATCCCTATGTGATCACCGATCTGCGCTATGCACCGCCGGTTCAGCCGCTGTCGGCGCATTTGCGGCTGGCCCGTCGCCTGGGGATCGAGCGTTTCGTCCTCGTCCAACCCAGCGCCTACGGGCTGGACAATTCATGCATGTTCGACGCCATGGACGAGATCGACCCGGCGGTGCGCCGGGGCATCGTCCACCTCGACGAGACCAACCCCAACGATGCCGAGCTCGGGCGCTGGCACGCGAAAGGCGTGCGCGGCGTGCGGATCAATATCTCGCCAATCCGGCAGCCGGAGCCGGGCCTGTCGGCGGCGCTGCGGCCAAAGATCATGCGCAGCGCGGACATCTGCCGTGAACTCGGGTGGCATCTCGACCTGCTGCTGCCCGGCTGGCTCGTCACCGAGCTCATGCCGACGTTGCGCGAGCTGCCGGTCAGCTTCACCGTCGCCCATATGGGGTTGTTTCCCGCCCGCAACGGCGTGACGCAGCCGGGCTTCCAGGAGTTCCTGTCGCTCGCCAACGACGGATCGAAGCGCTGCTGGGTCAAGCTCACCGGCATCTACCGCTTCTCGCAAGACCCGACCTTCGCCGACGTCAAGCCCTTCGCCCAGGCGCTGATCGCCACGGTGCCGGACCAGCTCATCTGGGGGAGCGATTTCCCGCACTTGTCCTTCCATGAACGGGTCGGCACCATCCAGCTCTACAACCGGCTGATCGACTGGGCACCCGACGCCGGAATGCGCCGGCGCATCCTCACGGACAATCCGGCGCGGCTGTTCGAATTTGCCTGACGCATGCGAGGCGAGCCCCGACCGACGCATGCCGGTCGCCACCTGACGGGAGTGAAACGTGTCGCCATTGAACGCAAATAAGCTGACTAATCCGGTGAAAGAGCGGCTGCGCGCCGGAGATGTGGCGCTCGGCATCACGGTTCGCATCAGCCGGACACCGGACATCGCGCGCATCGCCAAGGCGACCGGTCACGATTTCATCTTCATCGACACGCAGCACTCGATCTTCGGCATCGAGACGATCGCCAGCATTGCGCATACCGCGCTCGCGATCGGCGTCGCGCCGCTGGTGCGGGTGCGCGGGATCGACGATCCGGACGTGTCGCTGCTGCTCGACAACGGTGTCACTGGCATCATCTATCCGGACATCGCCGACGCGGCGCAGGCCCGCCGGGCAGTCGACATCTGCAAATTCCCGCCGATCGGCAAGCGTTCGGTGGTGGGCGGCTATCCGCATTTCGATTTCCGGTCCGTTCCGCTGACCGAGAGCCTGCCGCAGCTCAACGAATCCTGCCTGCTGGTCTGCATGATCGAGACCGTCGAGGGCCTCGGCAATGTCGAGGCGATCGCCGCGGTCGACGGCGTCGACGTCATCCACCTCGGCAGCAACGATCTGCTGGCCGACATGGGCAAGCCGGGGAAATTCGACGATCCCTATATCCTGGCGGCGCAGGACCGCGTCATCAAGGCGGCGCGCGACAACGGCAAATTCGCCGGCTGCGGCGGCAACCGCGACGTCGAGCGCCAGCTCGGCGCGATCCGGCGTGGCGCGCAGTTCGTCACCACCCAGACCGATGTGGGCTTCCTCGCCGCCGCGGCCACGCAATGGACCGCCGGCGTGCGTGCCGGGCTCAAACCAAGCTGATCGACTCGGGTCCGCCTCGAGCCGGCGGGCCCGACCGCAACAGCGGGGATGCCAGGCTGACTTGGTCGAAGCTATTTCTCGTATTTGAAGGAGAGCGCGACCCTCGTTCGAAACAACAAGACCGTGCCGTTTTCCACGGTCAGGTCCATCTTGGTGACTTCGGCGATGCGCAGGTCGCGGATGGATTGCGCGGCGGTCTCGACGGCGCGCTTGGCGGCGTCTTCCCAGGAAACCTTGCTCACTCCCACCACATCGACGATGCGGTAAACGCCGGTTCCGTTCTTTGTCCTCGCCATGAAATCCTCCCGAGGTTCGCCGCCAGCTTCTCGAGCGCGCGCGGGGAAGCCGTTCGGCCTCGTCCAGATGAGCCTGGAGCGGTCCGGAATGGTAGCACGCCGGCGGGCCCCACAGGAGCCGTGATTCGGCGTCGGGAAGGGCATCACGACCGATGGCTTTTGTGTCCGCCCGCGCCCGCTAGCTCGCCACCACTTGCCACGGCAGCGTCTCGCCGCCGCGATAGATCAGGGCGCGCTCGTCGGGTCCGGCGACCTTGATCTCCTCGGGCGGCACCCAGGGGCGGCGTTCGATCGTGATGGTATCGTCATTCGGCTTCAGGCCGTAATGCGCCGGGCCGTTGAGCGAGGCGAACTTCTCCAGCTTGTCGAGCGCGTTCTCTTCGTCGAACGTCCTGGCGTAGCTTGCCATCGCGACCGGCGCGTTGAAGATGCCGGGAATGCCGTTGAGCGCGAGCTTTCGTGCCACCGGATGCGGCGCCGAATCCGTGCCGAGGAAATAGCAGGCCTCGCCCGAAGTCGCGGCCTTGCGCAGCGCCTGGCGGTCGCGCTCGGTCTTGATGACCGGCATCACATACATGTAGGGCTTGAGCCCCCAGCCGAACCAATCGGTGCGCGTGAGCTCCATGTGGTAGGGCGTGATGGTGCCGCCCACCTGCGGCGCGTGCGCGCGCACGAAGTCGACGCCCTCCTTCGAGGACAGATGCTCGAGGATCATCTTGAGGCCAGGGAACTCGCGCGTCCACGGTCCGAGATATTTGTCGCAGAACGAGGCCTCGCGGTCGAATACGTCGACCGCCGGGTCGACATCCTCGCCGTGCATCAGGAAGCGCATCCCGATCTTTTCCATGCGCGCCAGCACGGGTTTGATCCTGCGGTAGTCGGTCACGCCCGCCGCCGAGTTGGTGGTGGCATTGGCCGGATAGAGCTTCACGCCGGTGAACACGCCCTCGCGAAATCCGCGCTCGACGTCGTCGGGATCGGTGCCGTCGGTGAGATAGCAAGTGAGGAGAGGCTTGAAGGTCGAGCCACTTGGCAGCGCCGCCATCACGCGCTCCCGATAGGCGATCGCGTCGGCGGTGGTGCGCACCGGCGGGATCAGGTTGGGCATCAGGATGGCGCGCCCGAAATGCCGCGCCGTGAAGGGCAGCGCGGCTTTCAGCATCTCGTTGTCGCGGACGTGCAGGTGCCAGTCGTCCGGCTTGCGGATGGTGATGCGGTCAGGCATTGCCCGACCTCGCGGCGCCGTGGCCGGCGATGCGGCCGAACACCGTGCCGGACATCAGGCCGGAGCCGCCCGGATAGTTGAAATAGAAGATGCCGCCCACCAGCTCGCCCGCCGCATAGAGGCCGGGGATCGGGTTCATATCGCCGTCGATCACCTGGCCGGTATCGGGATCGATGCGCACGCCGCCGAAGGTGAAGCTGATTCCGCAGCCGACCTGGAAGGCCTCGAAGGGCGGCTCGTCGAGCGTGTTCGCCCAGTTCGACTTGTTGACCGGCAGCCCGACCGTGCAGCGGCCGTCCTTGATGTTCGGATTGAAGGGCACGTCCTTCTTCACAGCCGCGTTGTATTTCTTGATCTCGTCGATGAACCCTTCCGGGTTCACGCCTTCGAGCTTCTTCGCCAGCTCCACGATGGTGTTGGCGGACTGCTTGGTGACGCGCTTGATGCGGTATTCGTCGCGCAGCATCGGGATGATCTTCTTGTCGAAGACCTGCCATGCGAAATTGTTGGGCTGGTTGAGGATCACGCGGCCGTATTTGGCATAGGTGTAGTTGCGGAAGTCGGCGCCTTCGTCGACGAAGCGGCGGCCGGTCGCGTTGACCATGATGCCCCAGGGATAGGAGTGCTTCTGGAAATTGTCGCCGACCGTGAGGTCGCCAAATTCCGGCGCGTTGTAGTCCCAGCCGACCGCGTGGCAGCCCGACCAGTTGCCGTAGGACGAGGCGCCGATCTCCATCGCCATGCGGATGCCGTCGCCGGTGTTGTAGGGCGTGCCCCGCACCTTGGCGAGCTCCCAGCCGGGACCGAGATAGCGCGTGCGCATCTCGGCATTCGACTCGAAACCACCGCAGGCGATCACCACCGAGCGCGCCTTGACGTCCTCCATCTTGCCGTCCACCTTCACGCGCAGGCCGGAGACGACATGGCCGTCGTTCAGCAGCGAGACCGCGCGCACGCCATAGCGGATCTCGATGCCCTGCTTCTCGGCGAGCTTCAGATGCTGGTCGATCAGGCCCGGCCCGCCGCCCCAGGACTCCACCGTCAGCCCGCCCCA
>DATBBS010000545.1:0-4235 GCA_036270895.1 Xanthobacteraceae bacterium | reverse complement strand
CACAAAAGCTCGTAAATGATGGATTTGAGATGCAGTTTCTTGGTGGTGACGAGCGGGAACCCGTCGGCGAGATCGAACCGCATCTGGTGGCCGAACACCGACAGCGTTCCTGTGCCGGTGCGGTCGTGCTTCTCCACGCCGGTGGTGAGGATGCGGTCGATCAGCTCGAGAGATTGTCGCATGGGTCTTGTCGCATGGTTCTTGGCCTTCGGCCGGGCTCGGGTTCCACAGCGAGTCGGCCCGCCCATAGATTAACGCCCGCCTCGCGTTTCGCGAAGCGGGCGTTTTGCTCAAGAAGTGCAATCGATGGCTTGCAGGCCGTTCAGCCTTCGCTCTCGACGAAGACCTCGTCGCGCTTGCTGCGGATCATCGGCAGCACGGCGAGCACCAGCAAGAAGGCCGCGATCGCGATCAGCCCGCCGGAAATCGGCCGCGTCACGAAGGTGGACGGATCGCCGCGCGCGATCAGCATGGCGCGCCGCAGATTCTCTTCCATCAGTGGACCGAGCACGAAGCCGAGCAGCATGGGCGCCGGCTCGAAATCGTGCTTGACCAGCCAGTAGCCGACGATCCCGTAGAGCGCCGTCATCACGGCGTCGAACGGCGCGTTGTTGATCGAATAGACGCCGATCGCGCAGAAGATGATGATCGCCGGGAACAGCAAACGATAGGGCACCCGCAGCAAGCGGACCCACACGCCCACCATCGGCAGGTTGATGATGACCAGCATCAGGTTGCCCAGCCACATCGAGGCGATCATGCCCCAGAACAGGTCGGGCTGCTTGGTCATGACCTGCGGGCCCGGCACGATGCCGTGAATCGTCATCGCGCCGACCATCAGGGCCATCACGGCGTTGGGCGGAATGCCGAGCGTGAGCAGCGGAATGAACGAGGTCTGCGCCGCCGCGTTGTTGGCGCTTTCAGGCGCCGCCACGCCTTCGATCGCTCCGCGCCCGAAGCGCGAGGGATCCTTGGCCATTTTTTTCTCGAACGTGTAGGCGGCGAAGGCCGCGATCACCGCGCCGCCCCCCGGCAGAATGCCGAGGATGGAGCCGAGCACGGTTCCGCGCATGATCGCGCCGGACGACGCCTTCAGGTCGGGCCAGGTCGGCATCAGTCCGGTGAGCTTGGCATGGACGACCGAGCGCGAGCTTTCCTGCTCCAGGTTGCGCATGATCTCGGCGAAGCCGAAGACGCCCATCGCGACCACGATGAAGCCGATGCCGTCCGACAGTTCCGGCACGTCGAAGGCCATGCGGGACTGGCCGGTCTCGATGTCGGACCCGACCATCGACATCAGCAGGCCCATCATCACCATGGCGACGGCCTTGACCACCGATCCGCGGGCGAGGACCACGGCGAACACCAGGCCGAGCACCATCAGCGAGAAATATTCGGCCGGCCCGAACATGAGGGCGACCGAGGTGAGCGGCGCGCCCAGCGCGGCGACCAGCACGGTCGACACGCAGCCGGCGAAGAACGAACCGATCGCCGCAATTGCCAGCGCCGGACCGGCGCGGCCCTGGCGGGCCATCTGGTGCCCGTCCAGCGTGGTCACCACCGACGAGGCTTCGCCCGGAATGTTGACCAGGATCGACGTCGTGGAACCGCCGTATTGGGCGCCGTAATAGATGCCGGCGAGCATGATCAGCGCACCGACGGGCGGCAACCCGAAGGTGATCGGCAGCAGCATGGCGATGGTGGCCAGCGGCCCGACGCCCGGCAGCACGCCCACCAGCGTGCCGACGATGGCCCCGATCAGGCATAGAAAGAGGTTCATGCCGCTGGTGGCGACGCTGAAGCCCAGGGCAAGGTTACTGAGAAGGTCGGTCATGACGGTTTGCTCGAATTTGGACGCAGACGCGCCGCGCGTTTAGCGGAAGCTCAGCAAGGATGCCCAGCTGAGATTGGTCGGCCACAACTGAAGCGGCAGATTGAGCGCGATCGGGAACAGCATCACGCAGAAGGCCGCCAGAACGGCGCTCCAGATGAGCGCTTCCAGCCAGCGGACCTCGGGCGTCGCGGCCGCAGCCGCCAAGATGCTGAAATAGCTCGCGATGACGAGCCCGAGCGGCCGGATCGCGACCGCGAAGATCAGGACCGAGAGGGTGATGAACAGCGGTCCGCGCACCAGGTTCCGCTTCGGGCCCATCAGACCGATGACCGACAGGATGAGGCCGAGCACCAGCAACGCCAGGGCGACCATCTTATATGTGAAGGTCTGCGCCGAGACCGCGAAGATATACGCAAGGTTGATGAGCGTCGGCCCGGAGATTTCATAGCGTTCGACCACCGCACCCTCGGTGACGAGACCGATGCCGGTGATCACCGCCCCAAGTCCGATCAGGACGATCGCGAAAATGCGCGGGGCCGTGCCCGGCCCGAAAGCGAAACCATGCATGCCCGGCAGATCGCGCGAGGCCCACAAGGCGAAGACGCCGAGCGCAATGAGCGCCAGCCCGCCGTAGAAATCCCGTGGATCGCGGATCCGCGAGCCGCCACGCGGCACACCCGGAGACGCTTGCACCCCCTCCGACATCTATATCCTCCCTGTTGACCCCGGCTCGCCGGGATCATGACGCCCCCGGAGCTTCCTACCACAAGCTTCGGCCATGCCAAAGCAATCGTAGCGTGCCGTTGAAAAATCGTTCGGGCTACACGACCCCGATCAAGCCCAGGGCCGCCGCCACCGCGAGCGCGGCCAGCGGCGTGATCCGGGTCCAGTAAGCCAGCGCAAAGCTCGCGGCGGTGATCAGGAACGTCGCCGCGTCGCGGTCGGCGGCCCGCGCCACGATCAGCGCGCTTGCCGCTATCAGGCCTATCGTCACCGGCACCAGACCGGCTTGGATCACGATCCGCCAGGTCGCGTCCTTGTGTCGATCGAACACCCGCGCCACAAAATAGGCGATGGTGCAGCTCGGGGCGCACATCGCGAAGGTCGTGACCAGCGCGCCCGGGATGCCTGCGATGTAGTGGCCGAGCAGCGTGACGAACACGACATTCGGCCCCGGCGCCGCCTGGGCGATGGCGAAAAGCTCGCTGAATTTTCGGTCGCTGATCCACAGATGGACGTCGACCGCCTGCCGATGCATCTCCGGCACGACCGAATTCGCACCACCCACCGCCATCAGCGAGCACAGCGCGAAGTTCATCAGCAACGCGAGAAAGACGTCGGAATCCTGATTCATCGCCGCTCCCACCACGCGAACGCGATGCTGATGGGGATGACGACAGCCATCACCCACAGCAAAGGCACGCGCAGGACGCCCGCCGCGATGAATGTCACGGCCGCGACGATATGTCCTGCGGTGAGCCGGCTTTTGACCATCGTCCGGATCATTTGCAGCGAAGTCGCGATGAGCAGCCCGGCCGCCGCCGCGGCGAGCCCTGCGAGCACGCCGCGCAGTTCCGGCAGCTCGCCGTAACGGCGATAGAGAATGCCCGCCAAAATCATAAAGATGACCGGGGGGCCGAGGAGGCCGAACAAGGCCGCGAGCGAACCCAGCACGCCGGCCGCGCGGGAACCGAACATGACCGAGAAGTTCACGATGTTCGGACCGGGCAAGACCTGGCACAGCGCCAGCTGCTCGTTGAATTCCTCCGGACTCATCCAGCCGCGCTCCTGGACGATCACCCGGCGCGACCAGGCGAGAACGCCGCCGAAGCCACAGACGGCGATCTTCCCAAAGCCCAGAAACAGCTCCGCGCAGGTGGGAACGCGCCGTCCCGGTGTGAACGGCGGATCGGAGACAGGTGTGTGAGGCAAAGCGGGGGCCGCTGGCTCGGGCATGGCGAAGGTCGGAGAGCGGCCGGTTTGCGGTTCGGGTCGAAAAGGTCCGCGTTGGGTCGCCGTTTCGGGCGGAACCTCCATGGTCTAGCTGCGTCGCGGAAATCGCGCCAGACCCAATGTGGCGGCCCTCCCCGGCGCGCTCACGGACGGCGCCACGCCCCCTCGGAATGCTCTTTTTTCGTCAACCTTCTAGGCCTATATAGGGGGTGTCGGCGCAAGCCGGATATGGCGATAAATGGCCGTCGTAATAAACCTTTCGGACCCGGGGGCAGTACCCGGCGCCTCCACCCGAGCCCAGACATTTGCGCTGGGTTGGGGCGGGGGCGAAATAGGATCGACGAGGGGCGTAAAGGGCGTGTTTTTGCTCGGCATGGTTCCGCCGTTATCGGGCCACCTTCATAGTTGCGAACGACAACTATGCTCCGGTTGCTCAGGCCGCGTAAGC
>DATBBS010000544.1:0-6207 GCA_036270895.1 Xanthobacteraceae bacterium | reverse complement strand
AGCGGCGGCCCCCCTCCCTGTCCCTCCCCCCCTCAAGGGGGGAGGGAACGATAGAGCCGCGACGCGCAACGCCGTGCGCGCTGCTCAATCATAAACCGTCTCGACATAGTGCTCCGAATCCACCACCGCCTCGATCACGGTCGGGCCGGCGGCGCGCAGCGCCGCCGTCACCGCGGCCTCGAGCGCCGCGGCGTCGCGCACGCCGAGTGCGGGAACGCCGAAGTAGTGCGCGGGCGGCTCGCGATACTCTTCCGTCTGCAGCTCGGTGCCGTAGAGCGGAAGCTGGCGGCGGATCTGCTTCACCTTGATCAGCCCCAGCCAGCGGTCGTCGAGCACCACGATCGGCAACGCGATGCCGAGACGCTTGGCCACCGCGACCTCGCCGCAGGTCATCTGGAAGCAGCCGTCGCCGATCAGGCACACGACCGGCAGGTCGGGCCGCGCCAGCTTGGCGGCGATCGCGCCCGGCAAGCCGAAGCCCATGGACGACCAGCCGTTGGTGATCTGGAAATCCTTGGGCGCATGCGCCCGCCATTGCGACGCGATCTGGTGGGTGTGGGCGCCGACGTCGAAGCTCAGCACGCCGTCGCGCGGCAGCGCGCGCCGCACCGCGTCGATCGCCGCGTGCGCCGTGAAGGTCGCGGCGGCCGGCCGTAGCGCGGCCGCGAAGGCGTCGCGATGTTTTGCGTGCTCGTCGGCCGTCCAGGCGTTGGCGGCGGCCGGCAGGGCGGCGAGCCCGGCGAGCGACACATCGAGATCGCCCGTCACCTGGTGCAACAGCGTGACCGACGGCGCCAGGTCCACCGGCTCGATGTCGACCTGCAAGAGCGGCACGTCGCCGATCCAGGCCTCGTATTCGACCTCGATGGTGTCGTAGCCGAGCCCCACGATCAGGTCGGCCGAGCGCAAGAGCTTGCGCTGCACCTGCCGGCACGCCCGCTCGATGCAGCCGAGGCTCAGCGGATGATCCTCGTCGATCATCCCCTTGGCCATGGTGGTGGTGCAGAAAGGCAGGCCGTGACGCTCGATCACGGCACGCAGCAGATCGGGCTTTTCGAGCCGCATCGCCGAGGCGCCGATCACCGCGATCGGCCGTTTGGCGCGTCCGATGAGGGCGCGCGCCTTCGCCAAAGCCTCGGCGGGCGCGGCCGCCGGCCTGGCCGGGGCGAGAAGCTGCGGCACCGGCTCCCTGGCGGGCGCCACCGCCACATCCTCGGGCAGGTCGAGATGCACCGGCCCGCGCGGCTCGCTCATGGCGAGCTGGATCGCTTTGGCGAGCGTCTCGGCGATGCGGCCCGGTTCGAGCCGCAGCGTCGCCTTGGTGATGGGCGCGAACAGCGCGTGGTGGTCGATCCACATCTGGATGCGGCGGCCGAGCTGGTCGGTGTTGAGGTTGCAGGTGATTGCAATGAGGGGCGAGCGGTCGAGATAGGCGCAGCCGACCCCGGTCGCGAGGTTGGTGGCGCCGGGGCCGAGCGTCGCCACGCACAGGCCGGGCGCCCCCGTGACCCGCCCGGTGACGTCGGCCGCAAAGCCGGCCGAGCCCTCATGCGCCGTCAGCACGAACTCGACGCCGCCGCGCCGCATGGCGTCCATCAGCGGCAGCACGTTGCCGCTCGGGATCCCGAAGCCGCGGCGAATCCCCGCCGCATGCAGGGTGGCAACGATCAGATCGGCATTGTTCATCGCACTGACTTTCGCTCCCTCCCCCTTGAGGGGGAGGGCGGGGAGGGGGGTCTCTGAGGCGGCGATCAGATGGCGGGCGCGCCCGACTTCCTAGTTTCGCGGTGAAAGCCGGGCAAGCCTGGATTTCGCGCGGGATGGAGCCCGGCCTGCCCTTGGGAGAGGTGTTTTCGCGCCCATTATCAGTGATTTGTTCCCCGCGCCCGC
Source organism: Xanthobacteraceae bacterium (assembly GCA_036270895.1). Lineage (GTDB taxonomy): Bacteria > Pseudomonadota > Alphaproteobacteria > Rhizobiales > Xanthobacteraceae > JAVDCA01. Next base: position 4,317 of record DATBBS010000544.1, on the reverse strand, counting down.
GTCCCTAAACTTGTACCGATCCCGGAAACATATCGCCATCCATGCGTTGAAACCCGCAGTGAACCTTTTGCGCAGATTCGCGTGAACCTTTCGGGCGAATCCCGCGACAGATGAGCGAAAGGGCCGGCGGTTGAATAGAACCTTCACCCTCACCGAGTACCTTCACGAGCGATACGGGAGAGTCAAAAAAATGAGCTTTTCGCAGAATGCGATCCGCACCACCCTCGCCCTGGCGGCGCTCGGGATTGCCACCGCGGCCTCGGCCCAGGGCACCAAAGGTTTCGACGGCAAGTGGAGCGTGGTCATCATGACCACCAAGGGCGATTGCGATCGCGCCTACCGCTACCCCGTCGCCATCAACGGCACCAGCCTGGTCAACGCCGGCGACGCCGCTTTCGACATCTCCGGCAAGGTCCAGGGCAACGGCGCCGTCACCGTGAAGGTGAGCTACGGCGACAAGAGCGCCATGGGCTCCGGCCGCCTCACCAGCGACTCCGGCACCGGCTCTTGGACGGGCGGCTCCTGCGCCGGCACGTGGACCGCCGAGCGCCGCTCCTAACCCGGCCGCTCTCCCCCCGTCTCGTCTTGCAAGGTTTTTCTGTCGCAGTGCCCGGGTCTCGCCCGGGCATTATGCGTTTTGGGCACTGAGCTGGCGCTCGCTTGAGCGCACGGCGCTTGCGCTCCCTCCCCCCTTGTGGGGGAGGGCTGGGGAGGGGGGTAGCCGCGAGGAAAACCTGCGCCGCCTATCGCAATCTCAGCGACCCCCACCCCCCACCCCTCCCCACGAGGGGGGAGGGAGCGCGCTCCAGCAGCGAGCCGCCTCAGCTCTCCTCGATCACCCGCCCCTCCGTCTCATCCTTCAGCCCCACCCCCGACAGCCCGCGCGCCCGCATGGCGCGCAGCAGATGTACGAGCCGCGGCGCGGCCTCGGTCGGCGCGATGCCGGCGGGGCGGATGTTGGAGATGCAGTTGCGCTCCGCGTCGGTGGTGCGCGGGCCCGGCCGCCAGGTCAGATAGGCGCCGAGGCTGTCGGGCGCGCTCAGGCCCGGCCGCTCGCCGATCAGCACCGTGACCGCGCGCGCCCGCAACGCCTGCGCCACCGCGTCGCCGATCGCGACCCGGCCGTGCCGCACGATCACCAGCGGGGCGATCCGCCAGCCCGCGAGTTGCGGCAGCGTCGCGGCGAGCAGCGGCCCCGCATGGTCGGCGACCGCGCGTGCCGACAGCCCGGCCGCCACCACGACCACGAGATCGTGGTCGCCGGCATGCGGCGCGAGCGCGGCCTGCGCGTCGGCGGCGAGCCGGCGTCCGAGATCGGGCCGCATCAGGAATTGGGGCTGGTCGCGCACTTCGCTGCCCATGGTGAGCACCGGCAGCCCGAGCGCCGCCAGCTCCTCGGCGAGCCGCGCTTCGTCGAGCCCCGCATGGACCGCATCGCGCGCCCGCGCATGGGCGAGCCGGAAATCCAGCAGCGCCCCGGTCGCCAGCGACGCCCCGCTGCGCGCCAATCCGATCCGCGCCGGCGTGAGCGCGCGGAAGGGGGCCCAGAGGTCGGCTGTCGGCGGCCGCGTGGTGGGAGGGCGCGTTGTCATGGACGCACTGCGCGGGCGCTCCCTCCCCCCTTGTGGGGGAGGGTTGGGGAGGGGGGTAGCAGCGAGGGAAAACGGCGCAGGCCTATCGCCACCGCGGCAACCCCCACCCCTACCCCTCCCCACAGGGGGGAGGGGAATGCGCGACTGCGGCAAGCGGCATGTCTTTTCATCTGCGGCTCTCAGGAATCCGGCAGCAGCGCGCGAAACTGCTGCGGCAACTCACCCGGACGAACGCGCCCGCGCTTATCCATCAATCCCTGCCGCTCGAGCCATGTCTCGAACTCCGGCGCGGGACGGCGGCCCAGGAGATCGCGCATGGCGAGCGCATCGTGGAACGACGTGCTCTGATAGCCCAGCATCACGTCGTCGGCGCCCGGCACCCCCATCACGAAATTGACGCCGGCCGCCACCAGGAGCGCGAGCAGCGCATCCATGTCGTCCTGATCGGCCTCGGCGTGGTTGGTGTAGCAGACGTCGACTCCCATCGGCAGGCCGAGGATCTTGCCGCAGAAATGATCCTCCAGGCCAGCGCGCATGATCTGCTTGCCGTCGAACAGATATTCCGGCCCGATGAAGCCGACCACGCTGTTGACCAGGAGCGGCGAGAAGGCCCGTGCCACCGCATAGGCGCGCGCCTCGAGCGTCTGCTGGTCGACGCCGTGATGGGCGTCCGCCGACAGCGCGCTGCCCTGGCCGGTCTCGAAATACATCACGTTGTCGCCGACGCTGCCGCGGCGCAGCGCGAGCGCCGCCGCCCGCGCTTCCGCCAGCAGCGCGAGATCGATTCCGAAGGCGCGGTTGGCGGCCTGGGTGCCGGCGACCGACTGGAACACCAGGTCGACCGGCGCGCCCTTGTGGATCAGCGCGAGCGTGGTGGTGACATGCGCGAGCACGCAGCTCTGGGTCGGAATGTCGAGCTTGCGGCGGATCTCGTCGAGCATGTCGAGCAGGCGGTGCGCGCGCTCGGGGCTGTCGCTCGCCGGATTGATGCCGATGACCGCGTCGCCCGCGCCGAGCAGCAGGCCGTCGAGGATGCTCGACGCGATTCCCTGCGCGTCGTCGGTCGGGTGGTTGGGCTGCAGGCGCACCGAGAGGCGGCCCGCCAGCCCGAGCGTGTTGCGAAAGCGCGTCACCACGCGGCATTTCGCGGCCGCCACCATGAGGTCCTGCAGGCTCATGATCTTGGCGACCGCCGCCGCCATCTCGGGCGTCAGGCCGGCAGCCAGCGCGGCGAGGGACTCGGTCGTGGCCGCGTCGGACAACAGCCAGTCGCGCAGGCCGCCGACGGTGAGATGCGCGACCGGCGCGAAAGCGGCCGCGTCATGGCTGTCGACGATCAGCCGCGTCACCTCGTCGGTGTCGTAGGGCACCACGGACTCTTGCAGGAAGACCGCGAGCGGCAGGTCGGCGAGCGCATATTGGGCCGCCACCCGCTCCTCGCTCGAGGCCGCCGCGACACCCGCCAGCACGTCGCCGCTGCGCAGCGGCGAGGCCCGCCCCAACAGCGTCACCAGGTCGGGGAAGGCGTAGCGCGTGCCTCCCAGCGCGGTCGCGTACATTCAAAGAACCTTCGTAGCCGTCATTCCCGGCAATTCGTCATGCCCGCGTTCGTCGCGGGCATCCACGTCTTATCAGGGGCGCAACAACGCAAGACGTGGATGGCCGGGACATAGGCGAGCGAAGCGACGCCGTTCTTCGAACGGCTATGCCCGGCCATGACGGCGAAAGCCGCCCTCAAAACCTCGCCGCGGTCACCAGCAGCACCAGGCATTCGCATGCCTGCTCGAGCGCACCCAACACGTCGCCGGTCTGGCCGCCGATCTTACGCCGGCACAGCCACGCCATGACGGCCACACCTGCGAGCAGCAGCACCAGGGCAGTCAGCCCGTTGCGCAGCCCGAGCGCAACAAACAGCAGCACGACGCCGATCACGATGGCGGCGACGACCCGCCCGCCCGCCGGTGCGCCGGCGGCGGCCGAGAGGCCGTCGCTGCGGGCCGGCTCGGTCAACCACATGAAGGCCGGCAGGCAGGCGCGCGCGGCCGCATGGGCGGCGATCAGCGCGCAGGCGACCAGCCCTGCTCTGGGGAGATCGGCGAGCGCGCCGATGCGCAGCCACAGCGAGATCCCGAGCGCCAAGGCCCCGTAGGTGCCGATGCGGCTGTCGCGCATGATGTCGAGGATCTGCTCGCGGGTGGCGCCGCCGCCGAAGCCGTCCGCCGTGTCGGCGAGCCCGTCCTCGTGCAGGCCGCCGGTGAGCAGCAGCGTGGCGCCGACCGCGAGCGTCGCGGCGACCAGCGGCGGCAGGTTCAGCCTGATGGCGATCCAGTAGGCCAGCGCCCCGAGCGCGCCGACCAGCGCGCCGACCAGCGGCGCCGCCCAGGCGGCGCGCGCGAGCGCGGCCCCGTCGACGGGCGCCGGTTGCGCGACGGGCAGCCGCGTATAGAAGGCGAGCGCCACCCGCAGATCGTCGACCAGCGGGTCGAGATCGATCCGCGTCAGCCCGATCTCGTCGGCGAGCTTGCGCAGGCGTTCCAGCGGCTCTTGCGGAATCATGATGTTGATTATGACCCGCGACGCAAAAATTGCTACGCCACATTCGGCGTCTGCTCTGCCGCTTGCACTGTCTCTCGCTCCCTCTCCCGCACTGACTCTCGCTCCCTCCCCCACGAAACCCGGGCTTGCCCGGGTTTCGCAAAATACTGCACAAGTCGGGCAGGCCCGA
>DATBBS010000543.1:0-2964 GCA_036270895.1 Xanthobacteraceae bacterium | reverse complement strand
GCCCACCGGATCATGGTGCCGGCTGTCCGCATCGCTGTCCAGATAACGCTCGCCCCATTCGTCGAAATGCGCGCGCGAGAGCACGGGCGGCTCGCCTGCCGGCACGTCCTCGGTGAAGCGCGCCCACTGGGCTTCGAGCGTCACGACCTGCCACGCGGGCGCTTCCGGCGGCTTCTCGTAACGGCGCGGCGGGCGACGGGCGATTGCGCCGAACAGGACCAGGCGGTCGACCAGCGCCGGGTGCCGGCCGGCGAAGCGTGCGGCCGGAATCGAACCCCACGAATGCGCGAGGAGCGACAGGCGCGGCGCCGCCTGCTGGTCGAGAATGAAACGGACGGCCGCCGCGAGCTGCTCGCTCGCCTCCGCGGCGCGGCAGAGCGACGGATGCGCCTGCGCGGGCTCGCCCATCTCGGGATAGCGGTCCGAGGCGCCAAATCCATAAAAGTCGAGCGCCCACACATCGAAGCCCGCGTCGCAGAGCGCATCGCGCCAGGAGTGGCCGTCGAACCGATGCGCGACCGAGAGCGCCGAGGGAAAGGTTCCCCCATGGACATACAGCACGATGCGCTCCTTGCGATCGGACGGCCGGCCGGGCGACAGACGCCGCAGAAAGAGTTGCATGCCGGCGCGCGGTCCGGGAACCCAGAAATGTTCCTCGCCGCTATCGAGCTTTGGCACATTTGATTTGAGCATCGCGGGTTCCCTCGATTCGATTGAGAAGGCCTCGCTCGAGCAACGCCCGGCTGCGGCCGAAGTCTCGCGCGATCGGTTCGACCGCGATCGAAGCATTCGTGCAGAACAATCGCGCCCCCGGCCGGTTACACTCATGTGTGAGGAGACATGCCATGCATCCGGGCCCACATATTGCGGAAGTCGCCCATCTGGTCGGCGATCCGGCGCGCGCCAATATTTTGGCGGCGCTCATGGACGCACGCGCGTTGACGGCCTCCGAGCTCGCTTACGCGGCCGGCGTCTCACCGCAGACCACGAGCTCGCATCTCGGCAAGCTCGCCGGGGCCCACTTGCTTGCGGTCGAGACGCAGGGGCGCCACCGCTACTACCGGCTCGCCTCCGCGCTCGTCGCGCATATGCTCGAATCCGTGATGGCGGTCGCCGCCCATGGCCCGCCGCGCCACCGCCCGGCGTCGCGGCTCGACGACGAGCTGCGCGCGGCACGCACCTGCTACGACCATCTGGCCGGCCGCCTTGGCGTCGCGCTGGCGGACGCCCTGGTGGGGCGCGGCTTCGTCGATCTCGATCAGGATGGCGGCGAAGTGACGCCGTCGGGATTCGGCTTTTTCGGCGAGCTCGGGATCGATCTCGCGCCGCCGGGCGGGAGCCGCCGCCTTTTCTGCCGCCCGTGCCTCGATTGGACGGAGCGCCGGCACCACCTCGCGGGTCACGTCGGCGCCTGCCTGATGCGCCATTGTTTCGACCGCCATTGGCTGCAACGACAGCGCGACAGCCGCGCCGTGACGGTGACGCCCACCGGCGCGCGGCATTTGCCGGAAACATTCGGCATCAGCCTCACATAGTGGGTGGGAAAAATCGCGGAAACAGAGATCGCGGCGCTTCGCTCGCCTGTGGCGGTTCGAAGAACGCCGTCGCTTCGCTCACCTGTCCCCGGCCATCCACGCCTTATCGTTGTCGACCCCCAAGGCGGGGATGCCCGCGACAGATGTTCAGGCTGTGTATTCGTCTGTTCGAGGCTTATCGCGTGTTGTATTTCGGCGTTCCGCGCGAATCCCGGTCACCAGCCGACTGGTGAATCGTATTGCTGTAAAATGGGCCGGCGGAGTCGTCCGAACGCGGTCCGGCCCCGGTTGTCGACCGCACCCGTTTGCTGGAAGCGTGTCTGCTGGAAGCGTGTTTGTTGGATGCGCGGGAGCGTTGGTAATATTTCGGAGTGCCTCGCGAATCGCGATCGCCCGCCGATTGATGGATCGTATCGCTGTAGGTTGGCCCCGCGGACTGTCCGCTCGCGCTCCCGTAACCCATCCCGACGACGACGGCCGAAGCCAATAGAATAGCTCTCATTGAGACCTCCTGATTTCCACCGCGCGACCCATGGCAGCGACACCAGCGACACCACCGCCAACCTCGCCAGGATCACCCTCTCATGTTGGGCATGAGACGGCTCCATATTGAGGCATTCGCGCACCGCCAAGCTGCGCCGTTTCGGCGGCCACAGCCTTGACGGCGGTCAATTTTCCCGACCGGCGCCGACTTCAAAATTGAGGAGTGTCGTGGCGCGATCCAACGCAGAGCTTCCGTGGATCACGCGCTACCGCGCGGCCGTCACCTGGATCTCGATCTTCTTCTCCGGCCCCTGCAGCAGCGCCTCGATGCAGGCGCGTGCGGGCGTTTGGCCCGCCACCGCCCAGGCGTCCCACACCTTGTTGAACTCGTCGACCGTGCGGATGTCGGACAGCCAGATCGTCGCGGTGAGCAATTTCGACTTGTCGGTGCCGGCCTTGGCCAGGAAGCCGTCGATGAGCGCGAGGATCTCCGCGCTCTGCTCGCCGAGGCTCTGGCCGACGGTCTTGTTCGCGGTGAGCCCCGCCAGATAGACCGTGTCGCCATGGATCACGACCTTGCTCATGCGCGGCCCGGCGTCGATGCGTTGGATGGTCACGAAGTTCTCCCGTGCTTGCTTCGATCTTTTGCCATGCCGCCACAGACGCGGGCACTCCGCAAGGCCTCGACGGTCCACGTCGACTTTCCCGGGTGCCGGGCGCAGCCGCCCGAGCAAGCGCGAGCCGGCGTCGGTCACCGATACGCTGCGCGTCGTGCGATTGAGCAACCGGACCCCGAGACGCTCCTCCAGCTGCCGCATCGGAGCCGCTACGGGCCCAGGGTGCCGCGGGTCCGCACCACGGTCGCATCGGTCAATTTCAGCATCCGGCGCATGCGAGCAATTGCAGCGTCGGTGCCGTGGAACCTGACGAGCCCTCGCGCGAGAGC
>DATBBS010000542.1:0-3613 GCA_036270895.1 Xanthobacteraceae bacterium | reverse complement strand
GCGCAGGCGAAGCTCGACAAGAGCGGGATGAAGGCGCGTCCGTGCAGCCCGGCGCTGCCCATGATGCGGTCCATCAGGAAGGCGGCGCGCGCCATGTAGCCGAGGTCTTCCAGGAGCAGGATGAACAGGAACAGGATCAGGATCTGCGGCAGGAACACCAGCACGCTGCCGACGCCCGAGATCACTCCGTTCTGGATGAAGCTTTGCAGCAGCCCGGCCGGCAGCATATCGTGGGCCGCGAGGCCGAGCGCCGCGAAGCCCGACGAGATCAGCTCCATCAAGGGCTGTGCCCAGGAGAACACCGCCTGGAACATGACGAACAGCAGGGCGAGCAGGATGACGAGGCCGGCGACCGGATGGAGCAGCACCGCGTCGGCGCGCGTCGTCAGGGTGTCGGGCTTGGCCGGCATCGCGACCGCGGCCGCGATGATGCGATCCGCCTCGCGCTGCGCGGCGCGCAGATCGGCCGGCGTCGGCGGCTTCCAGGTGTTCTCGCCGGGCGCGCCCAGTTGCGAGTCAGCGATCTCGTCCATGCGGCCGAGCAATTGTTGCGTCCCGTTGCGGCGCACCGCGACGGAGGTCACCACCGGAATGCCGAGCTCGGCAGACAGGCGGTCGAGATCGATGCGCACCCCGCGCCGCTGCGCGATGTCGAACATGTTGAGCACCAGCACCAGCGGCCGGCCGACGCGCTTGAGCTCGATCACCAGGCGGAGCGACAGCCGCAGATTGGTGGCGTCCGCCACGCACAGCAGCAGGTCGGGCGTGCTCTCGCTGGCTACCCGGCCGAGCACGACGTCGCGCGTGATCTCCTCGTCGGGGCTGCGGCCGCGCAACGAATAGGTGCCGGGCAGGTCGATCAGGTTCACGCTGCGGCCGGCGGGCGTCTGCAGCAGCCCGGCCTTGCGCTCGACGGTCACGCCCGGATAGTTCGCGACCTTCTGCCGGCTGCCCGTCAAGGCGTTGAACAGGGCGGTCTTGCCGCTGTTCGGGGTCCCGACCAGCGCCAGGTGCCAGGCGCTCGTTGCCGTGACGCTGCTCATGCGGTGCGATCGGCGGTCGCGAAGATCGCCATGGCCTCGCGTCGGCGCAGCGCGATCGTGGCGTGATTGACCCGCACCGCGATCGGGTCGCGGCCGAACGCGCCCTCATGCAGGATCTCCACATGGGCGCCCTCGACGAAGCCGAGCTCGATCAGGCGGCTTTCGATTTCGCAGGCCGGCAGGCCGGTCGTGGCGACCGGAACCTCGATCGCATCGACCCGGCCGCGGAATCCGCAAGGAGCCTGACCCAGGGGCTGGCTCGATCGCACGTTCACCGGCTGACGGCTCTCGGGCATGGCCTATATTATGTGTTGTAAATGGTTGCCATTCTATGTGTGGCAGGGGAGCCCGCAGGTCAAGCCAAACAGCTTGGAATCACAACATCTTAGAATGTTTATAAAGAAGCCCGCCGGCACCGCCGCCGATTCCCGGATGATCCGGTATTTCCGAACGAAACGCCACGTTGACCCTGCGGCCGCGGCCCGCCATGGTCCGCCCGTTGGAGCGTGATCCGATCGGGTCGGATCGGAACACGCTCCAGATTCGATACTTGGTCGCATTTTCTACGGCGAACCGGCGTCCACCCCGGATCAAGTCCGGGGCAAGCTTTCGCCGGAAAATGCTCCAGAGGGCCCCGTGACCGTCAAAGTCGATCCCGTTCCCAATTCCGAGGTCGCCATCGGCGCCGTGCGCTTCGGCAACCGGCTGCCGCTCGCGCTGATCGCCGGCCCTTGCGCGCTCGAGAGCCGGACGCATGCGCTCGAGATGGCGAGTGCGCTCAAGGAGATCGCGGCGCGGGCCGGGATCGGGCTGGTCTACAAGACCTCCTTCGACAAGGCGAACCGAACCAGCGCAAAAAGCGCGCGCGGCATCGGGCTCGATCAGGCGCTCGCCATCTTCGCCGAGATTCGCCAAAACCTCGGCCTGCCGGTTCTCACCGATGTGCACGAAGCGGAGCAATGCGCGCGGCTGGCGCCGGTGGTCGACGTGCTGCAGATCCCCGCATTCCTGTGCCGCCAGACCGATCTCCTGGTCGCCGCCGCCAGGACCGGCCGCGTCGTCAACGTGAAGAAAGGCCAGTTCCTGGCGCCCTGGGACATGGCGAATGTGGTCGCCAAGCTCACCGGCGCCGGCAACGCGAATGTGCTGGTCACCGAGCGCGGCGTCTCCTTCGGCTACAATACGCTGGTCTCCGACATGCGGGCGCTGCCGATCCTCGGGCGCATCGGGGCGCCGGTGATCTTCGACGCCACCCATTCGGTGCAGCAGCCGGGCGGGCAGGGCACCGCCTCGGGCGGCGAGCGCGAATTCGTGCCGGTGCTGGCACGCGCCGCGGTCGCGGTCGGGGTCGCGGGCGTTTTCATCGAGACCCACCAGGACCCCGACAAGGCGCCGTCCGACGGGCCCAACATGGTGCCGCTCAAGGAGATGGAGGGGTTGCTGTCGCGCCTGATGGCGTTCGATCGGCTGGCCAAGACGTGAGTCTCCCGGACATCAGGGCGGCCGCAAACGAATGACAGCCGCCGATTCCCGCTCTGCCGGCCGCCCGCCCTCGGCCCAGCGCGTGCTCCGGCTCTCGATGCTGGCGGTCTTCGCCACCACCATGTTCTTTCGCGCGGTCGATCCGGTGGTGCCGCAGATCGCGGATCATTTCCTCATCGATTCGCACACCGTCGCGCTCTTGGCGACCGCCTTCTCGCTGCCCTATGCCATCATGCAGCCGGTGCTGGGCGGGATGGCCGACGCCTTCGGAAAAACCCGGCTGATGACCTGGTCGCTCCTGGTGCTGGTGATCTCGGCGGCGGTCGGCGCGGCGGCGCCGAGCTTTTCGGTCCTGTTCGCGTCGCGCATGATTTCGGGAATCGTGGCGGGCGGCGTGTTTCCGATCTCGGTTGCGATCGCGGCCGACCTGGTGGCGGTCGAGCATCGGCAGGTGGCGGTCGGCCGGATGCTCGGCGCCGCCATGGTGGGCAACCTCTTGGGCTCGCCCGCGGCCGGATTGGCGGCCGACCTGATCGGCTGGCGGGGCGTGTTCGTCGGCATGGGCGTGCTGGGCGCCGTCGCGCTGGTCGCGGCGGCGATCGGATTTCGCGGCGTATCCTCGTCGGCGGTGGCGCGGGTCCGCATCCGGGCGCTGCCGGCGATGTACGGCACGATCTTTCGCAACCCGCTGGCCAAGTTCTGCTATGGCGCCGTCATGGTGGAGGCGATCTGCCTGTTCGGCCTCTTCCCCTATATGGCGAGCCTGCTGGCGGCCGGCGGCGAGACGCGCGCCGCCATCGCGGGCCTGGTGATCGCGGGCTTCGGCGCCGGCGGCGTCATCTACGCGTCCTCGGTCTCGCTGCTGCTTGCGCGCCTGGGCGAGCGGCGGCTGATGCTCGGCGGCGGCGCCCTGATGGGACTTGCCCTCATGGGCGTCGCGCTGCGCATGCCGTGGTGGCTCGATGCGATCAATTTCGTCTTCCTTGGCCTGGGCTTCTACATGCTGCACGGCGTGATCCAGATCTATGCCAGCGAGCTTGCCCCCAAGGCGCGCGGCTCGGCGATGGCGATGCATTCGGCGTCCTTTT
>DATBBS010000541.1:0-27279 GCA_036270895.1 Xanthobacteraceae bacterium | reverse complement strand
ATAGGTGGTGAGCCGGCCGGTGGCGATGACCTCGAGCCCTTCCTCGGGCTTGAACCGGATGCGGCCGAAGGTCCCCTTCCAGATCACCGCATCGATGCGCGCGCCCTCGTCCTTGAGGGCGAAATAGCAATGGCCGGAGGCATGCGGGCCGCGATAGCCGGAGATCTCCCCGCGCACCCGCACGAACCCATAGGCGTCCTCGACCGTGCGCTTGAGCGCGGCCGAGAGCTCGGTGACCGACCATTCGGGAATGTTGATTCGGGCTTCCTGCGACATGGCCATAAGGTAGTGGCGATTGCGGCGTTTGTCTGCCCTGCCGCGAAACACGCGCGCGCGTCGGGTGTCATTGCGAGCGACCCGACGTAGCTCGCGCAGCGAGCGTAGGCGGGTCGCTCGCAATGACAGGGAAATCTGCTACGATACGGACCCAAACCCTCCCATCCGCCAACCCTCATCAACACATCCGGGGACCCATGAAAGTCGGACTTTTCGACCACGTCGAGTGGGGCGAGCGCCCGCTCGCGCAGCTCTTCGACGAGCGCCTCCAATTCGCCGCCGCCGCCGAGGAGGCCGGCATCTATTGCCTGCACGTCGCCGAGCACCATGCCACGCCGCTCAACATGGTGCCGGTGCCGGGCGTCTATATGGGTGCGCTCGCGCGCGCGACCAAACGGATGCGGCTCGGCCCGCTCGTCTACCTGCTGCCGCTCTATTCGCCGCTGCGGCTGATCGAGGAGATCTGCATGCTCGACCATCTGAGCCACGGCCGGCTCGAGGTCGGCGTCGGGCGCGGCGTCTCTCCCTTCGAGCTCAAATACCACAAGGTCGAGCACGACCAGTCGCGCGACATCTTCATCGACGCCTTCGAATGCGTGAGCGCGGGGCTCACCACCGACATGCTGACCTATGCGGGTCCGCACTATTCCTATGCCAATGTGCCGATCGCGTTGCGGCCGCTGCAGCAGCCGCATCCGGCCTTCTGGTACGGCTCGTCGAATGCCACCGGCTCGACCTGGGCGGGCGAGCGCGGCATGCATTTCCTGAGCCTGGGGCCGACCGGCTTCGCCAAGAAGAATATCGAAGCCTTCACGGAGGCGCTCGCCAAGCGCGGCGGCGCGGCGAACCCGAAGCCCGAATTCTCCGGCGGCGCCGCCATCGGGGTGCTGCGCCACATCTTCGTGGCCGACACCGACGCGGAAGCCCGGCGCTTCGCCAAGCCGGCGATGGAATATCATCTCGCCAATCTCAACTGGCTGCGCGTGAAGCACGGCGTGGGGGCGGCGGATGCGCGTCTCGGCGTGCCGCGCGGCGCGACCTTCGAGGACGGCGTGGCGGACGGCTCGGTCATCGCCGGCAGCCCGCAGACCGTGTGGGCCGAGATCGAGCGCCAGAGCGGCGAGCTTGGCATCAACTATCTGCTGACTTATCTCTTCCTCGGCGCCATGTCGCTCGCCGATGCGCTGCGCTCGCTCGCCCTGTTCCGCAGCGAGGTGATGCCGAAGATCGCGAAGCTCTGACGCCGGCGGCAAGAAAGCCGTTGCCACGACGCGCAAGAGCGGCCGGGGTCGCCGGCCGCTCTCGCATTTTGCGCAGATTGAAGATCCCGAGACTCAGCGGCCCTGCCGCTGGAAGTCATAGGCCGGCGCCGCAAACATCGGCCGCGACGCTTGGACGCGGGCGGGATTGACGGCCGACGCGTAGGCGCCGGACCACGCGCTTGCGCGCGGCATGCCGTCGCGCCGTCACCGATGCGTCGGACGGCGGCCTGCGCCGACCACAACGATTTGGATAACATCCGTGTGACGGAATAAACCGCGGATGAGCCGAGTCGATGGGGGGAGCGCCGGCGCGGCAGCGATCCCAGCCATCCCCGCTCGCGGATCGCCACGCGCAGGCTGCTTCAAGGGGGGCGGCCAAGGGGGGCGGTCATGTCGGATCCACGGATTCGGGCGAAGCGTATCCTCACCCATGACGTCGAGTTCGAGCGTCTCGCCGAGATCGCGACAACGGCGGCCGTGCGGGCCGAATACGAGTCGATCGCCGCGCAGTATCGCCGACTCGCACTGGCGGAGGCCAATCGCGCCGACGCCGCGGACAGCGCCATCCGGCAGTCGAAACGAGATCTCGACCGACGCCTGTCGAACGGTCGAAGCCCGTGACGGCGGAGTCACATGGGATGGGGCGCCGCAATCTGACGGCGGTGCGCGGCGGGCTCGACCGCAACGGCGTGATAGCGCGGGTTTGGCGAGCAAAACGTTCCGCCCGCGCCGCGGGTTTCGGCGATGCACATGTCGAAGCTGCGCATGCTGCAGTTTTCCGTATAGTCGGTTCCAAAATAGTGCGAGCACCAGGGGCCCTCGTAGGCGCGGCTCGGCTGGACTTGGGCCGCCAACGCAAACCCAACGACAAGCGCTGTGAACGCGACGGTCATCCGCATCACGAAACTCCCGGGTTGAACGGACTTACCTTTAGAAGAATTCCGCATCGCGACCCACCGCGAACGCGCCGCCAACAAAACGCCCTCACGTGGGATGGCGCCGCCTGTATTTGCGACGGGGAGCGGGGTCCACCAATCCGGGGCGATAGCGCGGGTTCGGCGAGCAAACCGTGTTGCCTCCGGTCCCGCGGATTTCGGCGAGGCACATGGCGAAACTGCGCATGCTGCAGCTTTCATAATAGTCATCGCCGCCCCAGAACCGCGCGCACCACGGCCCTTCTGTCGCATGGCCGGGCGGCGCCACGATAACGAGCGCCATCGCGAGTGCCGCAAGGACGACAACGATCCGCATCGCGCATCTCCGGTTCAGGCATGGCCGCAACGCGCGAGCCCACAAGAGAGTGCCGGACGGCAGCGGGGGGCCACGTGCCGTCCGGTTTCCTGGCGTCGGCAGAGGATCGAGCCGGCGCCATGAAAGCTGTGAATTGAAGGGACCCCCGGGGGGAAGTTGAAGATGGGATAAGCCTTCCCGCCGGTGGCCCTGCTTCCTGCTGCTGGAGGTTCAGGACCGCACGATCAGGGCATCTAATCAGGCGATCATGGCAGGAAGTTTCGCTGGACGCGGAAGACGGCCGACACCACGTCCTGGTCCTTGGCGGTGAAAGGCCCGGCCGGAACGGTGCCGTTTGCGGCGAGGGTCACTGGCCCGCTGAAGCCCGTCAGAACCTTGTTGTACATGACCTCGACTCCGAGATCCAACATCGGCACCGGATTCCAGACCGTGCGCGAGCCGACCTGGAAGAAGCCGAAGTTGGGACTGCAGTTCGTGGGGGTGAACCCGCCGGCATTCGCGGCATTTCCCGCATGTGCGGCTGCGGCCCCCGGCGCGAGACCAGCGCACAGCGTGGAGGTCGCGGTGTCGTCATACGAGAACGCCTCGTAGCCGCCATACAGCGACGTCCGCCATTTCGGGGTCCAGTAGTGCTGAAGACCGGCGGTGATGCTCCATCCGGTCGTGAGCTCGAGCGCGCTGCCTTGCGCGCCATAAACAGCGTCGGTGGCGAAGCCGAGGGCGACATTGTTGCCGTGATAGATCACGAAGCTGCCCTGGCCCTGACCCACATAGGCGGACGCGCCTTGGGCATAGACGGCCTGCAACCCGAAGGTATCGCCCGGCGCCCATGGCAGGTTGATCACCGTGCCGACGGTGCCGGCAAAGCCCCATTTGTCGTCGGGGTGGCCAAATGGCTGCAAGCCGCCGGCACCGCCGCCGAGCGCCAGCGCCGCGCCGCCGCCCGCCGCGGACGTGTCGAGGGAATAGTAGGTGGCCGTGACCTTGCTTGCGGCGACCGAGGCTTGCACCGCGCCCCATGCCTGGTCGAGCCGCAGATTGGCCACCAGATTGGGCAGCGTATCGCCACCCTGGGACGTGAAGGTGCCGGTGCCGAGGTTGGCGGGCGCGCCGGCCGCATTGTTGTTGATGTTGAGGAAGCCGGCGGTGCCGATCGTATTGATGACCGGCTTGGAGCGCGAGGAGTGCTCTTCGGCCGAGATCGATGCCGAGAGCCCGCCGCCGAACTCCTGCGTCCAGGCGAAGAGATTGATGCCGGTCCCGCCGGAGTCGCTGCCGATGATGTTGGTCTGGAACGAATGTAGGCTGAAACTGTAGATGTCGAAGAACGACACTGCTCGGCCCGCCGTGAAGCCCGCGAATTGCAGGAAGGCGCGATCGATATAGGCGACCGCATTGCTGCCCGAGTTGACGCTGTCGCCCGAGGTCCACTGGATGCCCGTGCGCGAGTAGGAACGCAGGGTGCCATATTCGGTCTGCGTGCGGGTATCGAGCGTCCACAAAATGCGCGTGCGCTGGACCATCGTCTGCGACTCGCGATTGTTGACGTTGTCGCGGTTGTTGGTGGAGCCCGGACCGACGGCGGGCGTGAAGGTGCCGGCCGCATTGACGTCGACCTCGGCACGCAGGTAGCCGCCGAGCTTGAGGCAGGTGTTGGTGCCCGGGACGTAGTAGAAGCCGTCGCCATAGACCGAGCAGATCTTGACGTATTCGATCGGCTTGGCCTTGACCGGAAGGTCGGCCGCGCTCGCCTCCGCGACGGTGATGAAACTCGCCGCGCTTATCAGCAAAGCTTTTTTAATGGTGGTCATCGTGATCCTCCAGATCGCGTCTCGAGGAGCCGCCTCCGTCGGGCACGTTGCCCCCCCAGGAGTGTCGCCTCCGTGTGCCATCTCTTCGGAGCGCGCTGTCCCCGAGAGCGACGCGGAGACTGAACGCCGACGGCGCTGCTTGCGAATCACGAAGATTCGTTTTTCTCGTCTCCTCTGCTGACGGTTTGTTGCGCGAGAAATGATGAAAAAACGGGAATAAGGTTTCTGTCCGCCGCTAAATCTATAATTCCCAACGCATTGGAAAAGCCACGAAGGGCGCGCGCAATCACGGTTTTCGCGTTTGAAAAGACGCTGTGAAAAAATTCCAACTTATTACGCAGTACTACCCGAGCTATTGTGCATGATGAAAGCCAATTCGTCGCCGAAATAGGGGAAAAAGTAGGTCATTTTGTCGGGTGTGTGAAAAAAATTCCCGCAGTTACACATTTAGCGCCTCCCATTTCCGCATATCCATGCCTCGTCAGACCAGCCGAACAACATATTTTCATTCAGCCCCAGGCCAAAAGACTCCTCTTTCATAGAAAGGGATGCAGAGCGCTCGACGCTGTGTATCGGTTTTCCGGATGGAATGCGACGTGGCTCTCGGGTTACGAGAGCGCGAATGAGTCGGACGAACGCCTGCCTGTCAAATACCACTAATCAATTATCACCAAACCCTCATGCAGCGGTGAGCGCCGAAGCGGAATAGCTGATTGGCGCGGCGGGTCTTGATGTCGGCAACACCAAAAGGAGAATGCCATGTCGATGAAGCTCTTGATCGCCACCGCCGCGGCCCTCGCGGTTCTCGCCGGCCCTGCTCTCGCGCGCGGCCACGCCATACCAAAGGGCGCCCATGCGCAGGCGCCGGGGGCCGATGCCTCGATCATCAACGGCAGCCGCGGCGCTCCGGAACAGCTCGGCGGGGCTCGTACAGGCTTCGCGGACTATCCCACCGACTATCTGACCAACCGTTTTGGCGATCGCCAGATGCAAGGTCGCTGAGCGACCCGCAGTTCCGCTTCGCCGAAACCGATATCAAACCTGGAAGAGCGGCCGGACCGGCCGCTCTTCTGTGTCGTGCGTGTCCGGGGCGTGACGCTCGAAGCTCGTCCGCAATGCAGAGCCGCTACCTGGTCAATGGCTCGCCGGTCTCCATCTTCAATCGGGTCCCCAGGATTTCCCGCGCCGCATCGAGAACGAACCCGTCCGGGTTGCGCAGGCAGAATCCGACGATATGGGCCCATTGTTCGTTCGCGCTGATGCTCGTCAGGTCAGCGAACCTGCCGCTTTGCATGATTCCGACGACGTTCCACGCGGACAGATAGCCCTGAACCCATGAGAACACGGCCAGGGTGAGACTGTTCTGGCCATATCCGCCGCCTGGCGGGGTTTGCGTCATCAGGGTGGCGCAGCCCAAGGTCCCCATGCCGGAAACCACGGTCGGCTCTGCGTGAGCAACGCAGGTCGCCAGCATGACAAGCGGCACGAGGAGAAATCGCATCGACCGCCTCTCCCGTCGCGACGTCGAACGCATCATGGGCGGACATAACGCGGCGCGAGAGGTCGGCCGCCATGCGTATAGGCCCAGGCGCGTTCCCGGCCGAGATACCAAGGGTTGCTGATGCAGGAGCTGCCGCACTCCTCTCGCGAGCGGTAATAGCAGGTGGTCGCGCCGCTGGCGGGACTGAGCGCGCAATAGGGATAAAGCTGCGCCGCATATTGGGCCCTGCTCGGCCGCGTGCCGATCACGACCACCGCGGCGCAGATGATGGCCAGGCCAAGAAAAATCCGCACGGCAAGTCTCCTTTTTCGTGCCCCGAGACGTGACCTGCGGCCATTGATGTTTATTCCTTCCATTGGCGAGATGGTCCACCGACCCCCAACACGCAGCAAAGAGCGGCCGGGGGGCACCGGCCGCTCCTGCTGCTGACACGCCGTCGCGGGGTGGATCAGCGGCCTTGCAGCTGGAAGTCATTCGCCAGCGCCGGCGTCGTGACGAAAGCGCTCGGCGACTGGATACGCATGGGTCTGGCGACCGACGCGAACGCCTTCTGCGCCCGAATGCGCACGGGTTTGGCGGCTGACGCGAAGGCGCCGGACGGCAGGCTCATGCCCGGCATTTTCACGTCCGGCAGGTTTGCTTGCGGAACGTAACGGCCGCTGTCCCGCAGCTCGGTCGCGAGGTCGTGGTCACCCGCAAGAGCCGGGCCGGCGAGAACGGCGAGGAGCGCCGCAACAGTGAATGTGAGCTTGATCGACATGGTGTTCTCCTTCGAGGATTGCTCACATCAAGACCTGATCCTCGAACTAAAAATTCCGGTCGCGACACGCGGCGCCCGTCTATGATTCGCCGAATCGACGGATCTCAAGCAGAAGCGCTTCGGTCCGCGCGGCATGCTGGTAGCTGTCGGCCAGCTCGAGCCATTTTGTTTCCATCTCCCGCCAAAACTCGCGCGATCCGGGTTCGCGCGTCCGCATGGCGTTGCGCCGGCTTTCCGAAGCCCTTTCCAGGCATTCTTGGACTTTGGGCGGCATCCCCGATCAAGCCTGTTGGATCCGACGGCAGCGCAGGAAAAAAGCGCGCCGGGGATTGCCCGTCATTGTTGCGCGCGCGCCTGTTGCCTCGGCAATTGCTCGGCATCTAGCGCAGGGTCGCGCGCTCCGCTTCTGCAAGCGCCCGCTCGCAGGTGGCCTTGTCCTTGGCGTGGTCCGCTTCACGCGCACGCGCCAGGGCCGCGACAGTCGCTTCCATCGGCGCCCACCCGTCGCCGGCATGTTCTTCGGCGGCCGCAACCGTAGCCGGCGTCGGCTGGCGGTGGAGAAGCGCGATCATGCTCTGAGGCTCGGATCGTCCGGCACCGATTCTCGCCTGGATCTTGGCGTTGAGCTCGGTCCACGCCCGGTCGATGTCCTGCGCGCACGGGCCGGCGCGGCTGGGCAGCGTCGAAAGCGCAAGCGCGGCTGCGCTCAACACGAGCAATCGGCGAATGCTCACGGCCTCATCTCCCGGATTGTTGCTGCGATCACGAAGGGCGTCGACATGGCGTCTCTCCTTTCGGTCTTGCCGACATGGAGACCCGCCGTCATACGCGCATATTCCGGCTTGTCGTCACCACCGCGTGAGAGGTTGGTGAGGATCGACCGGAACGCTGTATGCATCCGCTCGGCCGATGATCCGGCAGAGGCATAGCGCGGCCGTCGCCTGCGTCCGCACGCCGTTGTCCCTCGATCGCCCGATCAAAAAGGCGGTCTTGGCCGACGCGCCTACTGATCCGGCGAAGCGGCGCGGAACAGCGTCGCGAATTTGTCGAGATCCGCGGCCGCCATGTCGGAGATCGCCCAATAGGCGATCCCATCCTCGGTCCAGTCGAGCACGTTGTAGCCCCCCAGGGTGCGCAGGACCGGCGCGGTCGTCGCCTGGCCGGCCGCCGGCACGGCGGTGAGGCTGATCAGGTGCTTGCGGTGGCGATACACCAGCGTCGGCGCCGGCGTCTGGCCGACCACATCGAGACGGCCGCCCGCCAGCGGGAAGTCGTCCCTGGCGAGATCGACGACCCGCGGCGCCTCCGGGATCTTTCCGTTGAACCAGGGCTTCACGGTGTGCTTGTCGGAAGACGCGACGTCGAAGGGCTGCGGCGCCATCAACGACCGGATATGGCCGGCGACCACCGCGTCGCGCACCGTATCGGTCCGATCCGGCGCGCGCACGAGCGACGTCGGGGTGAGCACGATCGACGTCGCGCCGCTCGCCACCATGGCGGTGAGCGCGATCGAGGCGGCGAGCGCGCGCCACGTCGGCTGGACGCGCGGGCGCCGCATCCCGACCGAGGCCTCGATCCGGGCGCGCAGGCCGGGCGGCGGCGCTTCGCGCGGCAGCCGCTGGCGGATCAGCCGCTGCAAGGCGTCGACGCGTTCGCATTCGGCGGCCAGCCCCGCATCGGTCGCCATGCGGGTCTCGAGCGCCAGCGCGTTGGCGGGGTCTAGCTCGCCGTCCACATAGGCGTGGACCAGACGGGTGGGATCGTCGTGGACGACAGAGCGCGTCATGACGCCTTCCTTCCAATGCTCTTGATCAGCTGGCTGCGCCCGCGGGCGAGCCGCGACATCACGGTACCGATCGGCACCCCGGTCACCTCCGCGATCTCGCGGTAGGAAAGACCCTGCACGTCGCGCAGCACCAGCGTTTCCCGGAACGGCGCCGGCAGCGCCGCGATGGCGGCCTCGAGATGCGCGGAGTCGGTCTTGGCGATGAGGGCCGTCTCCGGCGTCTCGGCCTCCGCATCCCCGTGCGCCGCTTGCGCGTTCTCGACCGCCTCCAGGTCCTCGACCCCGACCAGGGCCGCCGGGCGGTTCTTGCGCAGCCACGTATAGGCGGTGTTGCGCACGATGGTCAGCACCCAGGCGCGCGGGTTGCCGTCGGCCGTGCTCCAGATGGCGCGGAACGCCCGCAGGCAGGCGTCCTGCACCACGTCATCGGCGTCGGTGCGGTTGCCCGTGATCCATCGCGCCAGGGAGTAGGCGTCCGCGAGATGCGGCAGCACGATCCTGGCGAAGCGCGCCTTGTCGTCTTCGCCTGTCGCCATAGCGGTATCCCCGTCGCGGCGCGAAGTCTGGATCGGATCCCCGGGACGATCGCCGGACCACACCACCTGGCGGGCCATCGCGCGATCGGCGTGAATGCTCACAATGGTCATCTCATCCATCTCCCCGCATGAAGCGCGTCGAGCCCGCAAAGGCAGGCGCTTCCCCGGCCGCTGGCATTGGCCGCGGCCGGCATCATGCACCGTCGCCCAATGAGACTGAGGCAGGCCGTCATTTATTCCCGCCGTGGCGGACGGCATCGCGCGATCTGAGGCGATCGCGATGGATCAAAGATCCGGAAAAACGGGGATATCAGACCGGGGCACGACGTCGGCGACCTTGATGGAATGAACGGGAACGCTCCAGCGCGTCATTCCGCTCCCGGCTGCGGCGCCGCAAAATAATCGTTTTGGGCGCGCTTTTTTGCGCTAGGCTCGCCCGCAAGAGGAGGCCGCCTTGCTGTTCGCCGTGGGATTCAAGCTGGACGGAAAATCGGGCCACGAGATCGTGGAGGCCGAGGACGCCCTGGTCGCCGCCCTCAAGGTGAAGGCGGAGCTCCCGGCGGCGATGATCACCTATTCGCGCAAGCAGAATAAGCGCGGTGACACGCGTCACCCGGGCCATGCCCACCGCGGCGAGAGCCGCTGATCCGGCGTCGCGCCGCGCGCCACGGCCGACAAGCTCTCTTCTTTCTCGCTTCTTATGCGTCCACCAGCGCCCGCTCGGCGGCGGCTTCCTTCTGCCGGTCGCGCGCCGAATAGAAGGACGCATTCTGCTCGCCGCGCAGGGCCTCGCGCGAGAACTGGATCAGGTGATGGGCCGCGAAGCCCATGCCGAGCACGGCCTCGATCTGCCCGCGCCGGATGGCCGGCCATGCGGCGCGCCAGAACTCGCCGCGATAGTCCGATTTCAGGCCGACGCGGGTCGCCACGTTGAAGGCGAGCGTCGCGCCCAGCCGCAGGTTGGCGAGCGTGAGCCGGCCGCGCGCCGGCGGGTGGAAGCGATTGGGATAGGTCGCCTCGACCTGGTGGCGGTAGCGCGCGAACAGCCGTTCGGGCGCATAGGCGTGCGCGACGCAGCGCCGCCACGACGCCACCACGTCGTCATGCGGGCGCAGGAAGCGCACGTTGGATTCCAGGCGCGGGTCGTCGACCAGCCGGTTGTCGCGCGCGAGCCGGTCCCACAGCGGCGTCTTGGGCAGCGCCTGCAGCAGGTTGAGGGTGAGGATCGGAATGTTCGACTGATCGATGAAACCCATCACGCCGGCGTCGGTATCGGGCTTGTCGGTGTCGAGCCCGATGATCATCCCGGCCGTGACCTCGAGGCCGTAGCTGTTGAGCGTTCCGATGGATTCGAGCAGCGGGACCATCAGGTTCTGCTCCTTCTTCATTCCCTTGAGCGCATCGGCGTCCGGCGTCTCGATGCCGACGAAGACCTCGCAGAAGCCGGCCTCGTGCATGAGCCCGAGTATCTCGGTCTGCTTGGCGAGATTGAGCGTCGCCTCGCACGCGAAGGAGAACGGGTAGTGATGCCGCTTCTGCCACGCGATCAGGTGGTGAAGCATGTCGCGTGCGGCTTTCTTGTTGCCGATGAAATTGTCGTCGACGAAATAGATCACCGTCGGATGGGCGGGCTGGCGCAGCATGGCCTCGAGCTCGGTGGTGAGCTGCTCGGCCGTCTTGAGGCGCGGCTGGCGTCCATAGAGTCCCGGGATGTCGCAGAACTCGCAGCGATACGGGCAGCCGCTGGAGAACTGCAGGCTGCCGATGAGGTAGCGGTAGAGCGGAATCATGTCGTAGGCGGGCAGCGGAAACAGATCGAGCGCGACGCGCTCGTTGGTGGTGAGCCGAAGCTGCACGGGCGGGCGCGCCACGCTGGCGTCGAGCAGGCCGATCAGCTCGTCGGTCGCGTCGCCGAGCTCGCCGAGATGGAGATAGTCGAAGTCCGGATACATCTCGGGCGCGCTGGAGACCGACGGGCCGCCGAGCACCGTCACCTTGCCGGCCGCGTGCGCGCGCGACTGGATGTCCCTGATCTGGGGCGCCTGGATATGCATGCCGCTGACCAGGACGACGTCGGCCCAGGCGAAATCGGCCTCGCTCGCGCGGCGGATGTTCTCGTCGATGAAGCGCACCGGCCATGTGTCGGGCAGATAGGCGGCGATCAGCAGCAGGCCTTGCGGCGGCATGAAGGCACGCACCCGGCCCATGAGCGCGAAGGCGTGCTGGAACGTGCCGAAGGACGGCGTATAGGCGGGGAACACGCAGAGAACCTGGCGCTGCCGCCGGACCGAAATGGGCGTTCGCAATGCTGCTCCCCACTACCCCGATGTCGAATCCCCGGGGATATTACCGGATGATTGCAACGGCGGAATGGGGCGGCTTTGTGCCCGGGCCGGACACCGGCGACAATTTTTGTTGTGGTTCCGGCGCTTGGCCCCGGCCGCTCAGGTGCCGGGGTGAGGCGAACCCAACGAGCCGGAGAGGTCGGGCCGCGGGCGCGGGTTGGCATTCATCAGAAGAAACGCAATGGATTTTTTGAGCTGTTCCGCCGTGTAGGGCTTGGGCAGGAACTGGCAGGGCTCGACGAACAGGGCCTTCATCCCGTCGTCGACCGCCAACCCCGTGGTGTAGAGGATGGGCAGCAGGGGACGCCGTTCCCGGGCGTGCTGGGCCGTCCGCAGCCCGGCCTCCAGATCGCTCCCCAGGTGGATATCCACGAACAGGACATCGACGGACTTTTCCGTGTCGTCGAGCAGCGCCTGGCTGCCATCGATTCCGGTGGCCGTGACCACCGTATGACCCTCATCGCGGAGAATCGATTCCGCCAGGACACGAACCTGCTCGTCATCCTCAACTACCAGAACCGATGCCACGATATTCCCCCGCGTTGGCAATCCCCCTCTATGCTTACCGCCGGAGCGCCGATCATACAAGCTTGCGGCTTGACCCGATTGCGGCGCGATCACGGCCGCCGGCACCGCGGCCGGCGGCCGCCACCACGCGGGCGCGTGGCCGCTCAATCGAGGCTGATGCCCATCTCCTTGACCATGCGGCCGTATTTCTCGTCGTCGCGGCGGATCAGGCTGGAAAAATCGGCCGGCGACAGGATCAGCGGCTCGAGACTGCCGGAGACGTTGAGCTTCTCCGCAAAATCCACCTGCGCCAGAATCTTGTGAAGTTCCATGCGCAGCCGTGCGACGACCGGCTCCGGCGTGCCCGCAGGCGCGAACAGGCCGAGCCAGATATCGATCTCGTAGCCGGGATAGGACTCCCCGATGGTGGGCAGCTCGGGAAAGCGTGGCGAGCGCTTCTTCCCGCTCACCGCGAGCGGGCGCAGCCGCCCGGCTTCGAACTGGCCGCTGCTCGCGGCGCCCGCAAAGAAGACCTGGGTTTCCCCGGCGATGGTGGCGGTCGCCGCCGGCGCGCCGCCGCGGTAGGGCACATGCAGCAGGTTGATGCCGGCGCGGCGCTTGAGCATCTCCATCGCGAGCTGGTGCTGGCTTCCGTTGCCGCCCGACGCATAGGCGAGCGGTGGGTCGGCGCGGCGCGCATACGCGATGAAGGCGCCGAAATCGGCAGCCGGAACCGCCGGATTGACCGCCAGGATGAACTGGTTGGCGGCGATGCTCGCGACCGGCACGAGGTCGCGCAACGGATCGAAGGGCAGCTTGCTGTAGACATGCGGATTGATGACGATGCCGGAATCCGCGCCGAGCAGCAGCGTATAGCCGTCGGGGTCGCTTTTCGCGACCGCGTCCGCCGCGATATTGCCGTTCGCGCCGGTGCGGTTCTCCACCACCACCGGCTGGCCCAGCGCCTCCGACAGGTACCGTCCGATCAGCCGCGCCGCGACGTCGGGCGCGCCGCCGGGCGGGATCGGCACCAAGAGCTTGATGGCGCGGCTTGGATAGGCGGTCTCGGCCGCTGCCGGCAGGGCGATGAGGCAGGCGAGCACGATACCGATGATGCGGATCAAGGTGACTCTCCTCTGCGTCGTCATGCCCTCTCCACCTCGTCATGCTCCGCGCAAGCGGGGCATCCAGTATCGATTTGCCCGCTGTCGCCACCATGACGGCCGCAACGTCAGGCGTGCAATCCAAACATCCGTTCCGCATTACCGTGGCAGATTTTTTCCATGTCGGCGCGCGGCAGATCGAGCGATTCCATCACCGCGATGGTGTCGCGGATATAGCCGCGCCCCTTCTCGGGATCGAACGGGCAATCGGACGCGAACAGCACGTGGTCGGGCGTGAAGAACGAGATCCCGCAAATCGTCGGGGCGCGCGCGCCGGCGAGCGCGGTGTCGCCGTAGAAGCCCTTGAAGTAGTCGAACGGCCGCTTCTTCAGGCGCTTGAGCAGCGACGCATAGTCCTCGTCCGAGGTGCGCACGCCGAGCTGGTCCCAGGAATGCGCGACCCGCCCTTCGAAATACGGAATGATGCCGCCGAGATGATGGGTGATGACCTTGAGGTCGGGGTAGCGGTCCATGATGCCGGAGAACACCAGGCGGGCGAGCGCCGCGCCGGTCTCGAACGGCCAGCCGATCACGCTGCAGATCTCGTATTTCGACTTGGTCTCGCTGCGGTAGTCCGCCATCTCGCGGGTGCGGATCGGATGCAGCAGGATCGGCTTGCCGGACTTCTCGATGATCTCGTAGATCGGCCAGAAATGCTCCTCGTCGATCGGCGCGCCGTCCACATTGGTGTGGAGCTGAATCGCGCAGGCGCCGTTGCGCAGCGCGCGCTCCGCCTCGCGCGCCGCCGCGGCGGGCGCGTTCATCGGCAGCGAGGCGGCGTAGCCCGGGAAGCGGCCGGGAAATTTCGCAACCAGCTCGGCGAGCTCGTCGTTGCCGATCTGCGCCCAGGCCGGCGCGGCGTCCGCGTCCCACAGGCGGTCGATGGCCGGCATGGCGAGGGAGAGGATCTGCGAATAGTCCGGAAATGAATCGACCACCCGGAAGCGCTCGTCGAGATCGAACAGCGCCGGGATGCCACGGATGCGCTTGCCCATGTCCTTTTGGGCGGCCGGCGTCTCCAGCACCCCGGCAAAGAAGCGCCGGGGGAAGAAGTGGTTGAAGGCGTCGACATAGCGCATGCGGATTCCTCGGAATTGGCGTGGGGCCGGCCGCAACCTTGCGATTCCCGGCCGCGGGCAGAAATCCTACGTCAAGCGCGCCGCACGCGCGACCATTGTCGGGTTGAACCGGCCGGCCGCGCGCCCTAAACAGGCGCAGCCAAAACCCCGTGAATCCCGCCGATGAACCGCTCCTGTCGACCGACCGACCTGCCGGATCCCGCCCGCCGATGAGCGATCCCATCGTCATCGTGGGCGCGTCCCAGGCCGGCTTGCAGGTCGCCGAATCGCTGCGCGCCGAGGGCTATGAGGGCCCGCTCGTGATGCTGGGCGACGAGGCGCATCCGCCCTATCAGCGCCCGCCGTTGTCCAAGGCGCTGCTCACCGGCGAGAGCACGGAGGACCGGCTGATCCTGCGCGGGCCCGACATCCTGGCGCGCCGCAACATCGAGCTCGTGACCGGCGTGCGGGTCGACGCCGTCGATCGCGCCAAACGAAACTTGCGGCTGTCCGACGGCCGCAGCCTTCCCTATCGCGGCCTGGCATTGACCACGGGCGGGCGGGCGCGCGCGCTGCCGATTCCCGGCGCCGGGCTTGCGGGCGTCGTGACGTTGCGCACGATCGAGGATTCGCGCCGCATCGCGGCCGGCATCGCGCAGGCGACGTCCGTGGCGGTGGTCGGCGGCGGCTTCATCGGGCTGGAGATCGCGGCTGCGGCGCGCAAGGCCGGTAAACCCGTCGTCGTGTTCGAGGCGCTCGACCGCCTGTTGGCGCGCAGCTCTGCGCCCTTCGTCTCCGATTTCTTCCTGGCGCTGCACACGTCCTGCGGCGTCGACGTCCGGCTCGGCACCCAGGTCAACGCGCTGACGGGCGAGGATCGCGTCACCGGCGTGACCACGACCGATGGCCGCACCTTTCCGGCCGACCTCGTCGTGGTCGGGGTCGGCATCATTCCGAACGGCGAGCTCGCGCAAGACGCCGGAATCGCCTGCGAGCGCGGCATCGTGGTCGACGACTGCTCGCGCACCAGCGATCCCGCCGTCGTGGCGGCCGGCGACTGCACGGCACGGCGGATGCCGGACGGCTCGCTCTTGCGCCTGGAGTCGGTGCAGAACGCCATCGAGCAGGGCAAGTCGGCCGCCGCGGCGCTGCTCGGGCGCGCCCGCCCCTTCGTGGCGGCGCCCTGGTTCTGGTCGGATCAATACGACATACGGCTGCAGATGGCGGGCCTGTCGACCGGCCACGACCGTATCGTGGTGCGCGGCGCGCCGGAGACGCGGAAATTCTCGGTGTTCTATTTCAGAGAGGAGCGGCTGATCGCAGTCGACTCCATCAACCGCGCGCCCGATCACATTGCGGCGCGCAAGCTGTTGGACGCCGGCCGCTCGCCGAGCTTCGCGCAGGCCGGCGACGAAGCCTTTGGGCTGGCGTCGCTCGCGAAGTCGTGAGCCGCGCCGGGACTGGCGCGTCGGTCGTTGACAGACGTCAATTTCCGACGCGCCGATTGTGCTCGCCCGTCCGCCAACGCCGGGCAATATGGGCAAGCTGCGCGACGGCTCAATTCGACGGCTGAGCCAGCTTGCTCCAGTCGCCGGCCTGGATGCGGACGACCAGCTTGAATCCGCCATCGCCGTCCGGCTCGAACACGGACGCCTCGCCTTCGCGGACGTCGAGCCAGTCCTTGCCGAACGCATCGACGATGTTCGGCTTGTGCGAAACGATCACCAGGTTGTTGTCGGCCGGCGGACGACCGGCAACGAGCCTGCGAAACGCCTGGGCGCGCCGATCGTTCTCGTCCGCCGAAAGCGCGGGTCCGCTTTCGGTGAGATCGGTCGTGACGGTGACGTCGCCCAGGCCCAACAGGGTTGCGGTGTCGACGGCGCGCTGGGTCGTGCTGGCCAGGACCAGTCCCACGGGAATGTTGAGCCTGCGCATCGATTCGCCGATCGTCTTTGCCTGCGCACGCCCCTGGTCGGTGAGCTGGCGCTCGGCGGAGCCGTTCTTCGTGCTCATAGGATCCATGCTCTTCGGATCCAAAGTGGTCGCGCTATGGCGAAACACGATCACATAACCGCCCCGGCGCAGATCATGGATCAGGTCAGTCGACGATGGCGCCGACTGGCTGTTGGCTGTTGCCGCCACGAATCCGAGCAAGGCCCACAAGGCCAATCGAGTGATAGACATGGACTCCTCCTTCCAGTGGTATGGTCCTGACGACCGAAGAACCTCAAATCGCGAAATGTCTTGGACGTGACGGAAGCGGACGTTCATCGCCCCGTCTCAACCGGCGTCGAATCGTGCGGCCGTGCCTCGCCATGGACGTCATCGCCCGAATACCGCGTCAGGAAGCCAAAGCGTGAGAACGGGCACGTAGACGATGATGGCCAGCACGATCAGCAGAAGAACGACAAACGGCAGGATCCCCCGGATCGCCTCGCCCATCGGCGCCACCGCGATCGAGGAGAGCACGAAGAGGTTCAGGCCGACGGGCGGATGGACGAGCCCGATTTCCATGTTGTGCGTGAAGATGATCGCAAAGTGCACCGGATCGACGCCCATCGGACCGAGCGCGGGCGCGAGGATCGGCAGCACGAGAAGCAGGGTCGCGGTCACTTCCAGGAAGCAGCCGAGCAGCAGCAGCAGGGCGTTGATCGCGAGCAGAAACTGCCAGGTCGCGAACTGATGGCCGAGCAGAAATTCGACAAGGCGGGCGGGCGCGCCCGATTCCGTGAGCCAATGTCCGACCGCGAGCGCCGTCGCGATGATCAGCATGATGCTGGCGGCGCTGCGCAACCCGCTGGCCACAATGGGCAGGGTTTCGGTCCAATGAAAGCCCCGATAGAACAGCAGGGAGACGCCGAGCGCCACGACGGCGGAAAGCGCCGCGGCTTCCGTCACCGTGACGAAGCCGCCGTAGATGCCGACCATGACGACGAGCGGGACGATCATGGCCGGCATGGCCGAGCGGGTCACGCGCATCCGCTCGCTCAGCGGCAGGACAGGCTCGACCGGAAATTTCCGGCGGCGCGCTTCCCAGAGGACCCAGGTGAAAAACGCCGCGGCCTGAAGCAGGCCGGGAAGTATGCCGGCGAGGAACAGTCGTGGCACCGACTGTTCGGCCAGGATGCCGTACAGGATCAGCGGCAGACTGGGCGGAATCACGATGCCGATCGTTCCCGATGCCCCGACGACCCCCAGGACGAACGACCGTGGATAGCCGCGCTCGAGCATCGCGGGGATCAGGATCGTGCCCATCGCCAGCGCGGTCGCGACGCTCGAGCCGCAGATGGCCGCAAACAGGGTGCAGGCGACCACGGTGACGAGTCCGAGGGATCCCGGGAGTCCCCCGAGCCAGGCCGCCGCCAGGTCGACCAGCGCTTTGGCGACGCCGCCGAACCGCATGAAGGTCGCCGCCATCACGAATAACGGCAGCGCCATCAAGGTCGGCGAGTTGAGCTCGTTGATGACAAGCTGCGCGGCGCCCACGAGCGGCTGACCGGACTCCATGAACATCGCGCCGGCGCAAAGCCCCAGCACCAGAAAGACCGGCATTCCGGTGGCGAGCAGCCCGACGAACAGGGTGAGGAAGATCGGCATGGCGCCCGCTCAATCGAGGCCAGGAAGCTCGTGACTGCCCGGGCGGTGCGCCGCCGGGGCGCTTCGGCCCGACGCGGAAAAAAGCCCGACCAGCCTGATGACGTAGCGGATCAACATGAGCAGGCCGCCCGCCGGGAGCGCCGAATAATAGATCCACATCGGAAAGCGCAGATCCGAGGCGCTGCGCTCGTCGATCAGCAGCGCGATTTCGACGACCTGCCGGCCGTACCAGACCAGCGCTGCGCAGAAAACGATGGCGGCGGTGCAGTTGAATACTTCCAGCCAGCGGGCGATGTCGGCGGGGACGACGTTGAGCACGAGATCGGGCCGCACATGGCTGTTGGTGCGGACAAGCTGGCTGGACACGATCATGATGGCCCAGATCATCAGATAGACGATGACCTCCTCGGCATAGCTGATCGAATGCTGCGGGAAGAAATAGCGAGACCCGACCTGCCAAAGCGCAAAGGCGAGCGCCGCCAGGCCGAGCATGCCGACGAGCGTCTGCTCGAAGCGGTTCCAGATCCTCATCGTCAAGCAGCCCGGCTCATCACAGGGATGCCGCGAGATCGGACGAAACAGCCGCGACCATTTCGGGCGAGATATTCGACAGCTTCGCCACCTCGTCCTGCTTCGCCATCATTTCCCGCCGTGTCGCCGCCACGTCGTCGGCCGGCGGCACGATGATCTTTATGCCATGCGCTTGCAGGAGCTCGCGTGCGCGCGCCTGGGCCGCCGCCGTGGCGGCGCGATAGGACGCGACGTTCTCGCGCCAGAGATCGGTGAATGCCTGCTGAAGGTCGGAAGGCAGTTTCCGCCAGAAGCCGAGGCTCACGAGCGGAATGTATTCACCGATGAACTGGCGGTCTTCGAGGCCATGACGGATTCCCGATTCCCAGAATTGCCCGCTCGCGACGGTCTCGTGGCTCGTGATCAACCCGTCGAACGTACCTTGCGAAAGGGCGAGCGACACGTTCGGCAGCGGCGTGGTATTGGGGATCGCGCCCAGAAACTGCGTACGCCACGCCTGTCCTGCCCCGCCGCTGTTGCGGATTTTCAGGCCCTTGAGGTCGGCGTAGGAATTCAGCGGCTTGCTGGTGCTGTACCAGTGGAAAAATCCAAGATCGAGCAACGGCCCGATCACGTGCGAGTTCAGCCGCTGCTCGATTTGCTTCGCCAGCAGTTGCCCCGGGGCGCCGTCGACCACACGGTGCACCACATCGATCGAGCGCCCGTAGAGCACGGGCAGCTGAAAGAGATCCGCATCGGGCACGATGCCGGTGACGGACCAGCTTCCCGGGGCCGCCATCTCCACCTGTCCTTGCAGCAGCGCCTTGCCGACCTGCAAATCGGGAAAAAGCTGTCCGCTTTCGAAGAGCTGGGTCTTGATCCTGCCGCCCGCGGCAGTCTCGATCTTGCCGAGATAGTCCCGCATGACGGCGTTGCGGGTGTGCGACGGCGGGGTCTCCAGCGAACACCGCAGGATCAATGGCGCGTCGGCGGCTGCCGCTCCGGTGCGAAGCGCTGGCGCCGCCATCGCGGCGATGGCCGAGCTTGCGAATCTGCGGCGGGTCCACGACTTCATGTTGGTCTCCTGTCCTGTGTTGGCTCGCCGCGCGCGCGGCGGAGCCGATAAGGGGTGGCGGGTGATGCGGGCTCGGGCCCCTCAGAGAAGGAGGGCGATGCCGGATACGATGAGCAGCCCGTTGACGACGACTTCGAACTGCCGGTCCGAGAGCCGCTTGAAGATGCGCAGCCCGAACCACGCTCCGAGCAAGGCCGCCGGGACGAAGGCGAAGGCTTTCCAATCCAGCTGCGCCTGCGTCGAGGATGGCGGTTGCATCAGGTGGATGGCGATCAGCGTCACCGGCTGCATGCTGAGGATGAAGGGCTGATAGACGCCGCGCTGACGCGACTTGTCCCATCCCTTCAGGCCGCACCAGATGGTGACGAACGCGCCGGGAAAACCGGCGAGGCCCCCGGTGATGCCGCCGAGAAATCCGGCGCAGGCGTCCGACAGCGGTCCCAACCGGAGCGAGCGAACCGGACAACGCAGCAGCAGGTAGCCCCCGTAGGCGATGAGCAGGCTTCCGATGACGGTCCGATAGGTCGCGGTCGGAAGATGCAGCAGCAGATAAACGCCGACTGGCACGCCGAGAAAGCCGCCGATCAGGAACACGCGCAGAATACGCCAATCGATTTCACGCCACAGCGCGGCGACGCTGAGCAGTTGTATTGCGATGCTGCAGACGATCATCACATTCACGGCGTAGACCGGGCTGTCCATGAGGTGAAACAGCAAGGCGCCGCAAAGTGCCGAGAACGCGAATCCGGCGATGCTCGAGACCGTCGAAGCCGCGAAAACGGCGGTCAAGGCATAGGCCATGCCCTGGAAGCCTTGCGCCGACAGCACCCCGCCTTCCGTCACCAAGAACCCGAGGCCAAGGACCGCGACGATGATCATGCTTGCCGCGCTCGGGTCGCCCGCATGGCCGACCCGCAATTTGCCGCTTTGAACCAGCTGTTTTGCCATGTCGTGCGCCTGTGCTCGGCGCGCGCGGGCATGGACCATCGTCCGCCCCCCGGCGCCTTCGATATTGCTCAACGACGATTGCTTGGGTTTGCGCGGCCGGTGACGATGCCGCGACGAGGCGCGAACGCCCAACAGGTGGATTGCTACTTCATCGCGGCGTGACCGCAGCTGATGCCGCTATCGCCCGCCGCCGAGGCGGTCCAACGACGAAGAGCCGCAAAAGCGCCAGCCTCCCGGCGCGCGAAACGGTAATCACTTTGTTCTCCGGGGTTCGATTTCAAGAAACGAGCGGTCGGGTTGGAAGCGAGGCAGGCGGGTCGTTGAAAGCCGCGCACCGGCTCTTGGTCTCTGCGTCGAAAGCCGCGCACGACATATCCGCAGCCGCGGCGAATGACTTTGCCCTCGGCTGTATTTTTGCCCTAGATGTGCTTGATTTTTTATCGAGGAGGTTTTTCCCTCCCCAGACACCACCGCGTGACTGCACCTGATTGTTTCCGCGGATCTTGCGATATCGGCGGAGTCCTCGTTACGCGAGCCGGACCCTCAGGTCACGGACGCTGACGAAACCATACGGAGGTACTCCACTGAAACACCTCATCCACAACACCTCATCCTCCCTGTCGTGATTTGACCTTTCTCCGCCGGCGCGACGTGCAGCACCTGGGATGCCCAAGCCTCATCCGCGGCAAAAGCGACCGAGCCAAAATAATCGGGCCCCGCCAGGAACGGCATCATCAACAAGTGCGTTGGCGATATGGTGGGGACTGATGACCACGTGCTGACGGCGAAAATCGTCGACCAACCCCGCCATCGGGAGCGGGCGGTGTCGGCGTGTGGAACTCGAACCCGCGGCGAGGGAGCTGATGTCCAATATCATCTGGATTGTCGTGATTGGGTTTTTGGCCGGCATCATCGCTCGATTTCTTTCGGCGGGTGAGAACAATCCGACCGGCTTCGTCCTGACGACCGTGCTCGGAATCGCCGGCGCGTTCCTCGCAACATTCATCGGACAGGCCATCGGCTGGTATCGGCTTGATCAGGGCGCCGGACTTATCGGCGCAACCGTCGGCGCGCTGATCGTCCTGTTCATCTGGAACCGGCTCGTGGCCCATCGCGTCATTGGCGATCCGGGGACGGGCGGCCCCGATACTGCGCCGCCGCGCCGCTCGCTCTAGCGCGCACGTGGCGAACCGGAGTTGAGGGAACGAGCTCCCTCCTCCCGCACTGATTTTCAACCGCTTTGCTGCGCGACGGACGATCGTCGCGAGGGCGGGCGCATTCAGGAGGCTGCTATGGGACTTCTCGATGTCGTCAATGGCGTGCTGAACGGCCCGCGCGGCCAGAGCCAGCCGCAAACCGCCGCCAAAGGCGGCATGTCGCCGATGACCATGGCGATTCTCGGAGTCCTCGCCTTCAAGGCGCTGAAGGGCAGCGGTGTCCTGGGCGGTGCCCAATCCGCGGCTCGGAGCGAGGATCATGAGGCGCCCGGCCTTGTGCCGAGCGCGGGCGCTCCCGGCGGCGGGCTCAGCGACATTCTGGGCGGGCTCCTGGGTGGGGGTGGCAGCACTTCCGGCGGATTGGGGGGTCTGCTCGGCGGCGCTGCGGCGGGAGGCGCTCTGAGCGGCGGCCTCTCCAACCTCCTCAAGGACTTCCAGAACGCCGGACACGGTCAGGCCGCGCAGTCGTGGGTCGGCACCGGGCCGAACCAGCCGATTGCGCCAAACGATCTGGCGGCCGCGCTCGGCGCGGACACGCTCGACGCGCTGACCAAGCAGACCGGCATGACGCGAAGCGATCTCCTGGCCGGACTCAGCCAGCATCTGCCGGGCGTTGTCGATCAGCTCACGCCGCATGGGCGGCTGCCGAGCGGGAACGAGGCAGCGGAACTCCTGGAAAACGCGCCGGCCAGATGAGCGGGCGCCGGCGGCGCACCGTCACCGACGCTCTGCGGCTGCCGCCTCCGGCGGGAGCCAATCAACGCCAATGACTCACAAAGGAACAAGACCATGAGCATCTTCGGCAACATCATGTCGGCAATTTTCAAATCCGCGAGTCCCGCCGGTACGGCGCCGTCCGCCGCAGCCCCCTCGGCCGCGCCGGCTGGCACGACTGCCGCCCCCATGGGGCAAGTGGACGTCGCAGCCGTCCTGACCAAACTCGCCGGCCAGAACAAGGAAAAGCTGGATTGGCGAAAGTCGATCGTGGACCTGATGAAACTCCTGAACCTGGACAGCAGTCTCGCGGCGCGCAAGCAGCTTGCGCAAGAGCTGCATTATACCGGCGACCAGAACGATTCCGCGTCGATGAACGTCTGGCTGCACAAGCAGGTCATGCAAAAGCTCGCCGAGAACGGCGGCAAGGTGCCGGCCGACCTCGCGGCATAAGAATTCCAGTCGAACAGTCCGGACGTCAAGCGGGCCGATGCGCCCGAAGAAAGGAACGTATCTGGCGCACCGCCAGGGGAATTCGCTCCTTCGGCTCCTTCCACGGAAAAATGCTCACTTCGGCATTCGGCGCGAGCATCGCGGCCTCCATGGCGACCGCGTAGGGATGCGGCGGAATATCATCCGGCAGGATCAGCACGGGCGTCCGGCAATTGCGCACGAAATTGCGTGTCACGGTGAACACGAAGTCGGCGTCGGTGCGATACATTTTGGTCAGGAATTTATCGACCGTCTCCATCGTGATGTCCGGCCGGCGGGCGGTCAGCGCCGGCCCCCAGGTCTTCACATTGCCTTCGTAGAACAGGTCGCGCATCTCCGGACGCGATCCGCTGGGCTGCGCCAGCACGCCCGCGACGACCCGGTCGGGGGCCCGCCGCAACAGGTTCCAGATGAAAGGGCCGCCGATGCAGAAGCCCAGCACCATGAACTTGTCGATGCCCAGGTGGTCCATCAGGCCGAGGTGGTCGTCGGTATAGGCATCCCATGGCCGGTCGATCTCGAGCGGGCCGGTCGACTCGCCGCCATTGGCGTTGCGCAGGTCCGACGCGATGCAGCGGTACTCGCCCTTGAGTTCCGCGATCGGATCGAAGGGCGCGCCGTGCCTCAAGGCGGAAATCGTCGAGTTCAACCCGCCGCCCGCAATGATCAGCAACGGGAAACCGGCGCCGGCCTCCTCATAGCGGATGCGAACCTCGCCTTTCTGGTAGAACGACATGGCGGCTCCCCCTTGCGTGGTCTGTTGCGCGAACACCTGGGGCGCTGCTGCCGCGATCGCGGTCGCGGCGGCGCCCGTTGCCAGCATGTTGCGTCTGATCGGATCCATGATTGGCGCCCCCCTGATCATTGATGCGGCCGCTGCGCGCGGCGCGAAGCGCCCGCGTGCTGCGCGGACGCAAGTTGCTGCGTCCCGTTATAACAGAGGAGCCGGAACATTGCATCGGTCGCGCGCCCGAGCGATTCGAAAAGGGTGCGCGCGGGCCCTCTCGCCTCAAATCCGGTCCGGAAACCGGATGATGAAGTTGTCGCGGTTCGGCATCTTCACCTTGGGCAGCGTCTCGGCATTCATGACATCGGCCTCGCCGATCAGCTTGTTCTCGGCGAAGATATAGGCGACCAGCGCGTAGACCTGGTCGGGGCTGAGCGTGCGCGGCTGCGTCGCCGGCATCGCGCGCCGGATGAAGTCGAACACCGTGGTGGGATAGCCCCAGAAATTCGCGATCGTCTTCACCGCGTCGATGCGATCGATCGGCGGGCTGCCGACCACCGAGCCCAGGATGCCGCCCCGGCCGTTCTCGCCATGACAGGCGGCGCATTGCTCGGCATAGACCGTCTTGCCCTGGGCGGCGGTGCCGCCGCCCGCCGGCAGGCCTTGGCCATTGGGCAGGATGCTGATGTCCCAGGCCGCGATATCAGCCTCGCTGATCGGACGGCCGAGATTGGGCGTCTCGGCGAGCGCCGCGCCTGCGCCGAGCACGAGCGCCAGCGACACGGCGCGCAGCGCGCTCCTACGCATAGACATGCTTGACCTCCCCTTTGGGTCCGACGCCCCAACTGGTGATGCTGTTGTAGTGCTGGTTGGGGAATCCGAGAACGTTCGGCGGCGTCTTGGTCTCGCCGCGCAGGGCCACGAATTCGGCACGGGTCGGCTGCACGGCGCCGCTCTCGTCCCAGGCGCGGCTCTGCAACGTCGCGGGACCGCCGTCCCAACGCCACGGCATGCGGAAGCGGGTGAAGGCCTTGGGCAGCACCGGCGTCTGCAGCGCAGCCTCCGCCCAGCTGGCGCCGCCGTCCGCCGATACCATCACTTTCGCGATCCGGCCGGCGCCCGAATAGGCGATGCCGGAAATCTCGTAATAGCCCGGCTCCTTCAACGCCATGCCGTGCGACGGGTTGGTGATGAAGGATTTGACCTCCTGCAAGAAATAGAAGCGGTAGGCCTTGCCGCTCGGCAGCAGCTGCGAATAGGTCCGGGTCTCGTAATAGCTCATCTGCGGCTGATCGGTGAGCTTGATCCGGCGCAGGTATTTCACGTTCATGTTGCCTTCATAACCCGGCAGCAGCAGGCGCATCGGATAGCCGTTGCCCGGCATCAGCCGCTCGCCGTTCTGGTAGAGCGCCACCATGGCGTCATCCATCGCCTTCTTGAGCGGCGTGCTGCGGCTCAGGCCCGACACATCGGCGCCTTCCGCGATCAGCCATTTGGCGGCCGGATCGACCCCCGCCTCCTCCAGCAGGGTGGAGAGCTTGACGCCGGTCCATTCGGCGCAGGAGGCGAGGCCGTGCAGCGCCTGCACGCTCTCCTGCAGTGGAACGGGGGAGAACATCGGCGCGCTATTGCCGCCGCATTCGAGGAAGGTGATGCGGGTCGTCATCGGGTAGCGCGCCAGCGTGTCGAGCGTGAAGACGAGCGGCTGCTTCACCATCCCGTGGATCACCAGGCGGTGCTTGTCGGGATCGATGTCGGGCGTTCCGCCCTGGTGGCAGATGGTGAAATGCAGGCCGTTCGGCGTGATCGTGCCGGCGAGCAAATGATGCGGCGTGCGCGCATGCGAGGTGCGCGGCTCGTTCTTCGGATTGCTCAGGGTGCGCGCGACCGGTTTCTCGAAGCGCGACGCCACCTGGTAGGTCGGAAGGACCGCGCCCTGCTCCAGGCTCCAGGGCGCATCGGTGAGCGGCTCGGCGGCCGCGCCGGTCAGCGCGCCGCTGGTCCCCAGGGCGCCCGCCAGCAAAACGCCGCGTCCCAGCAGGGCGCGGCGATCGATGAGTCCGTTGCCGGCGACGATTGGCGCATTCTCCAACCCGTGCCGGGAGCGTTTGCTTCCCATGATGTCCTCCCTCGAGGCTTTTACGATCGTCGCACCATCGTTGGACGATCGGCTTGCGATAATTCTAGCATTTGTAGCCTGTCGTTGCATCCGCCGGCCGAAGCCTTCCGCGGACCGGGACGAGCCTTTTCGTGCCGCGGTGTCTGGCCGGCGCGAATATTCCGTTGCAGACTCGCCCTGACGCGCGCGGGCAAGCCGGACGGCCGAGGGCGCGCCAAGGGAGGAGCCATGTTGACACGTCGCCGAATCCTGAAAAGCAGCCTCGTGGCCGGCGCCGGCATCGCGCTGGGGACGCCCATCTTGCGCGCGGCGCGTGCCCAGACCTCCGATTCGATGCTCGCGCGCAACAAGGCGGTCGTGCGCCGCTTCAAGGAAAGCCAGGGCACCAAGGACGAGGCCGACGCCATGCGCGAGGTGCTGGCGCCGAACTACAAGCGCTGGCGCGCCGGCTTCGAGCACATCGGCGCCAATGCGCGTGACCAGGGTTTCCCCGGTCCGGGCTCCTATCTGCGCGGCGCCTTTCCGGACCGCACCGACACGATCGAGGCCGTGGTGGCCGAGGGCGATAGGGTGGGCATGCTGTTCAAGGTGCGCGGCACCCACAAGGGCAGTTTCTACGGCATCGAACCGACTGGCAAAGCGATCGACGTCTACGAGCTCGGCATCTTCCGGCTCGCGGACGCGCGGATCACCGAAGCCTGGTTCCTCGGCGACGACGCCGGCCTGTTGATGCAGCTTGGCGCCAGGCTGCCGCCGCGCAAGGACGGCCAGCGCATCGTGCCGCCGGTGACCGGCGGGGGCGAGGATCCGGATG
This sequence comes from Xanthobacteraceae bacterium, assembly GCA_036270895.1. Lineage (GTDB taxonomy): Bacteria > Pseudomonadota > Alphaproteobacteria > Rhizobiales > Xanthobacteraceae > JAVDCA01. Next base: position 810 of record DATBBS010000541.1, on the reverse strand, counting down.
CGGTGCTGGCGCGCCTGCAGGCCGGGCCGCTCGCCACCGCGCAGGACCGCAACAAGCTGATGGTCGCGCGCTCGAAGGGCGCGGCGCCGCCCGCGAGCGACCGCGCGGCGGATTTCCGCCAGACGCGCGTCGGCTTCCAGCACCTGCGCGACCATGGCGCCGCCAAGGGCGTGGCCGATCAGACCATCACGGCCGCGCTGCCCGGCCGGCGCGACCGTATCGACGACCTGATCGCGGACGGCGAGCAGGTGTGGATGCGCTTCCGGGTGGCCGGCACTCACGGCGCACCGCTCTACGGCCTGCCGGCGACCAACAAGCAGATCGAGGTGCCGGAGGTCGGCATCATGCGTTTTGACGACGGCAAGTGGAAGGAAGCCTGGTACTTCGCCGACGAGCTCGGCCTGCTGCTGCAGCTCGGCGCCGTCGATATGCTCGGCTAGCGCGTGGACTCATTAACGCGCTGATGTCGGGTCTTGCGGGCAAAGCGGAAATGCTTTGCTCGGTCAGAGCACTACCGGCTTTGGCGCTCTTGTCGCAAAATATGCAGCGCAAAGCTACATACCTTTTGGGTTGTTCCCTCACTGTAGATGCTCGTCAAGAAACTGATATGCCGCTTGCCGCATTTCCTGCGTGAAGACATGACCGCCTGGCCAACATCGAAGCTGCAGCTTTCCTTCTGGAAATGCGGATACAGCATGTTCAAATATCGCGCTGGCTCCCCGAGACCATACATCTTCTGAAGTCGCTTGCAGAAGTAACGCGCGAGGGGAAACAAGCCGAACGATATCTTCAACATCCCCAAATTGGAGT